>JAJRCO010000092.1 GCA_028678905.1 Methanomicrobiales archaeon | reverse complement strand
TCGTGGATGATCCGGCCCCAGGACTCGATAGTGGTCTCAAAACCTGCCTTGTGTTCATGAATATTATCGAAAAATACATGGAGCGCGAAGTAGTCCTTGAATTCGGGATACACTCCATAAACCGCATATCCGGCTCCCTCCCCGCTTCCCCGTTCATTCATCATGGAGAGGGCTCTCCTGATATGAGATCCGTCCATCATCTGCCTTCCGCGATCAATGACTCCGATAATACCGCACATGACACCACGCAATTGGTCTACACTGAATTTGGTTATGCACGCGTGGAAAAAGGTTTATTCCACCGTATTTAGTTCCACGCATATCTATCCTTACCATATACTACCAGTAACTATAAATAAAATATCATAGAAGCATTATTCCACTTAATTCTTTCAACGGCCTTCGAATAGCCGCAGAAACGGTTTAATAACGGTTTATATCTGAACAAAAGTACAGCTATCCATCAGATATCTTTTTCCGAGGGATGAGATGATTGACGGAAAGGAAGCAGAGAAAGTACTGAAAAAGATCCAGGCAGACCGAATACGATTTCTGCGATTGCAGTTCTGCGATATTGAGGGGCAACCCAAAAATGTGGCAATTCCGGCCAGCCAGGCAGAGAAGGCGTTAACCGGCGGTATTTACTTTGATGGATCCTCCATCGAGGGCTTTGCCCGCATTGAGGAATCGGATATGATCCTGGTGCCAGACCCGGCGTCCTTTGCCATCCTTCCCTGGCGGCCGGTCGACGATCGGGTTGCCCGGATGATCTGCGATGTATACACGTACGATGAAAAGCCCTACGTGGGGGATCCCCGCTATGTCTTGAAAAAAGCCCTTGAGAGAGCCCAAGAGAAGGGCTACGTATTCAACACTGGCCCGGAACTGGAATTTTTCCTGTTCAAGATGATGGATGGCCAGCCTTCCTTGATTCCCCAGGACTATGGAGGGTATTTTGACTTCGCCCCAATCGATCTGGCGGAGGACGTCCGCAGGGACATTGTGCTTGCGCTCACGGAGATGGGCCTCGAGATCGAGGCGGCCCATCACGAAGTGGCAGGGGGTCAACACGAGATCGACTTTAAGTATAGTGATGCGCTTACTACCGCCGACCGGGTGATCACCTACCGGATCGCCACCAAGACCATCGCCCTGCAGCGAGGTCTCCACGCAAGTTTCATGGCTAAACCCCTGCACGGTATCGCCGGCAGCGGTATGCATACCCACTGTTCCCTGTTTAAGAACGATCGGAACGCCTTCCATGATCCGGAACGCCCGCGCGAGCTGTCCACCCTCGCTCTGCACTTTATCGGCGGACTTCTGCACCATGTGCGGGGCCTCACCCGTCTTGCGAATCCCACCATCAATTCCTACAAGCGCCTGGTTCCCGGGTACGAGGCTCCGGTGTATGTTAGCTGGTCAGTCACCAACCGGTCTGCCCTGATCCGGGTGCCGGCAGCCCGGGGTAACAGCACCCGTGCAGAGTTTCGCAGTCCCGATCCCACCTGCAATCCCTATCTTACCTTTGCTGGAATGATCGCTGCGGGGATTGATGGTATCGAGAATCATACCGATCCCCCCGCTAGTATCGATAAAAACATTTACGAGATGACCCCAAAAGAGCGGAAAAAAGCGAAGATCGAGACCCTACCAGAGGATCTCCCTTCAGCGATGCGTTTTCTGCGGCAGGACAAGGTGCTCGCCAGCGTGCTGGGTCCCCATATCATGGAGAACCTGGAGAGGATCACCGAGCTGGAGTGGGACTCGTTCCGCACCGCCGTTCACCCCTGGGAGCATTCGCAGTATTTCAACAAATACTAAAAAAATAATTCTATTTGGGTATATTCCCATGATTGCCCCCAAATTTTTCATCCATATCCGAAGAGAAATGCTCCATTTTCATTTGAAAACTTAGGTGGGAAAAAGGACAACCCGTTTATCGATACCATGAAAATTCGTGATTGGGGAAGGTGACGGAAGGGGCTCTCTCCTCCCCATCCCACCCCATAACCTTATTGTATGTATTTGGATAAACCGTCTCTGGAACGAAAAAGTTCGGGTTGAATAAGCACTTTACCCATTCTTTTTCAAAATGAGAGGGAAATAGAATCGTAGGCTTAACCAGATCGGTCAGCCATCCCCTAACTGCCTGAGAATGTTATGAATTCTGCAGCCGTTCTCAAATCACGCGAAAAAAACGATCAGAAATGAATGTCCCGATCAATATCCCCCTATTTCTTTGTTGAACACCAATTCATCATCTCGTTCGTAAGGGATCTCAGTTGTATTGTTTTACCGCACCGGGAAGACAATGAACCACGCCACGAATTCCTGAAACAGTGAGTGTCATAAGAATCGCATCAACCACCTCTTCCCTTGTGACACCTGCCTGTTTTGCCATTGGTACATGAGCCTGCACCGCTGTATCGTCTCCCATCGCCGCTTTCATTGGCGATGTAGATCAGCTGTTTGGTCTTCTGGTCAAGTCCTTTCGAAGCGACTAGTGTCCGGATCAGGTCGTTGAACGCTTTCGCGACATCTGGTGCCTCTTTCTGAAATATCCCCCTAGGATTTTCTTTCATTCCTCGCTTACCTCCTCTTTTACTTTTTGAATGCTGCAGGAGTTCATTATCCTCACGATCGCGGGTGTGAAAGAACTGGCCTCGGATGATCGATGTACTTGTCCCGAAAATCGATTTGCGGTAGCGGTCGGTATTCGATCTCCTGATCGGAGGAATAGCTGAGCAGATGATTCTCAAACAATCACAGTAGAATTATGATAAACTTTAAATAACATAGAAGATAACTTCCTTCCTATTAGGTGAAAAATGTTAGACACGGGGGATACTGCCTGGATTCTGGTCGCCACCGCCCTGGTCATGCTCATGACGCCCGGAGTGGGATTCTTCTACGGCGGAATGGTGCGGCGGAAGAACGTGATCTCCATGATCGCTCTTTCCTTTGTCATATTCGCGATGGTGAGCATCCAGTTCGTCCTGTTCGGCTACAGTCTGTCTTTCGGATCTGATATCCTTGGGTTTATCGGGAATTTGAACTTTCTCGGGTTAAACGGGGTAGGGATGGAACCTGTCGGATCGTCCACCATCCCGCATCTCCTGTTCATGATGTTCCAGCTGGTCTTTGCGACAGTGACGCTCGCCATCCTGACCTCGGTATTCGCAGAGAGGGTGAAACTCTCGGCCTTTATCGTGTTCGGATTACTCTGGACGACCCTGGTCTATGATCCCATCGCCCACTGGGTGTGGGGAGGAGGCTGGTCGGCCATGTTTGGGGCCCTCGACTTTGCGGGTGGAACCGTCGTCCATATCAGTTCAGGCTTCTCGGCCCTTGCCCTGACCCTGGTGGTCGGTAAACGGATCGGGTTTGGTAAGGAGACGATGGAGCCTGGTAACATCCCCATGGCCCTTCTGGGGGCCGCCTTGCTCTGGTTTGGCTGGTTTGGGTTTAATGCCGGTAGCGCCCTGGCGGCGAATGGTCTGGCGGCCAATGCTTTCGTAGTGACTAATATTTCTGCAGCGGCCGGTGCGCTTGCCTGGATGGGTGCGAGCTGGGTGAACGGCCGCCCAAGTTCACTGGGTATCGTGAGTGGGGCGGTAGCCGGACTAGTAGCCATCACTCCAGCTGCGGGATATGTCGATGCGAAGGCTGCGATATTAATCGGAATTGTTTCCGGTATCCTGTGTTATACCATGATGCTCTTCCGTATCAGGAAAGGCATTGATGAGAGTCTCGATGCTTGGTCTATCCATGGAATGGGCGGGGTCTGGGGAGCGCTGGCAACAGGGATCTTTGCGACAGCGGCCGTCAACTCTTACACCGGTCTACTCTATGGAAACGTCGGCCAGTTCATGGCACAGATCGCCGCGGTCCTGGTATCAGTGGTATACGCATTCACAGTCAGCCTCCTACTGGCAAAAGTCATCGACGCTACCATCGGATTGCGGGTCAAGGAGGAGGCAGAGTATGTGGGTATCGATATCTCCCAGCACGGGGAGAGGGCGTAATTTGGGGTGATAGGTATGAAAATGATTCAGGCAATCATCCGGCCGGAGCGATTTGATTCGATAAAGCTGGCACTGGAGCAGAAAGGGTTCGTTGCCCTGACCATGATTGAAGTCAAGGGGCGGGGAGAACAGAAAGGGATCACGCTGGAATACAGGGGGAAACCGGTCCAGGTCGATCTCCTTCCCAAGGTGAAGATCGAGCTTGTGGTGAAAGATGAAGATGTCGATTCCGTGATTGGGGTGATTCGGGGCGCGGCCCGCACCGGAAAGATCGGGGATGGAAAGATCTTCGTCCTTCCTGTAGAACGGGTGGCGAAGGTACGGACCGATGAAGAATGGACCTGATTCGCTCAATTTTTCCTTGAGATCCCTTCCTTATTTGAACCTTGCTTTCCCTTTTAAACTTTCTGATAATTCGGACAGCCTGACACCGTTTTCTGGATAGGCAAAAATAGTCGTCGGGGGTCGCTCTTCACAAATTTATCAGAAAAGGAACACCCGG
>JAJRCO010000223.1 GCA_028678905.1 Methanomicrobiales archaeon | reverse complement strand
TCCTCATCCGGAGAATCCCACAGCCGTGAATTGCAGCACCTGCCACAGCGACGAGGCCAGCGCCGTCGCCGAAAGCGTCCATGCGAAGGCAAGCGCAGAGCCCTGCCTGAGTTGCCATGGCGAACCGCACGCGATTGTCCCGTTGAAGGATTCGCAGTCGCCTGTATTCACGCTGAACATCCCGCGGACTTGCGGCTCGTGTCATGGGAATCCAGAGCTCGCCAGGAAGTATGGCTTGCCGAATGTCTATGCTCTCTACATGGACTCGATCCACGGTTTTGCGCTGACCAAGGACGGGCTTCTCGTGGCGGCGACCTGTTCCAGTTGTCATGGAACGCATAAGATATTGCTCCACACCAACCCCGAGAGCCGGACGTACCGAACCAATGTCCCCGCGACGTGCGGGTCCTGCCACGCAGGGCCTGAAGAACAATATTTCGCCGGCATTCATGGGAAGGCGCTGCGCGCGGGTAACCCTCGAGCACCGGTGTGCAGCAGCTGCCACACCGCCCATCAGATCTCCGATGTCCGCCTGGTTGCCTGGCAAGAAAGAACTACCGCCACTTGTGGCAATTGTCATAAAGAACGCTTTACGACTTACCGCGACACGCTTCACGCGCAGGTGTCAGCGTTGGGTTATGTCGAAACGGCGCACTGCTGGGATTGCCACAGGGAACACGACATCCTTCCGGTTTCGGACCCGAAATCCCCGGTTGCCGCGGCCAATCTTGTGGTCACCTGCGGGAAGTGCCATTCGGGCGCGTCGAAGAGCTTTGTGAGCTATCAACCCCACGCCGATCCTCACGACCGAAAAAACTTCCCCACAGTGTATTACACGCGACTGTTCATGAATTTGCTGCTGTTGAGCGTTCTCGGATTCTTCTCCTTACACACGATTCTGTGGTTCATTCGGTCTTTTTGTGATCGGCGGAAACCTGGCGCGGTCAGGTAGACCGGCGGCTCAAGCCGGCGGTAAGACGAAAGGAGGGAATGAGGGGGCGCAAGACAATACCGAGGTCCGTTACCACGT
>JAJRCO010000357.1 GCA_028678905.1 Methanomicrobiales archaeon | reverse complement strand
GACTGATGACACAAGCGGTTAAGGATGCCGAGGAGGCCCTGAAGAAAGATCGCGCGGAGATGCACAAGCGCAATATCGCGCATATGGAAGCGTTGGCGAAGATCATTCCAACCCCGACAATCGAGGAAGTTCAACGCGCCTTGGCCGGTCGCGCCTTTAAGCCAACGCCAGCACCTCCGCCGGTTGAAAAGGTTAGTGAACCTGAGCCGACGCAGGCTGAACATCGTGGCAGTTACAAGACCCGTGATGCACGCGCCAAGAAAGACGAATAATGCTGCTGCCAACAGTAACGATTGATCCAAAGTGGCATACGCGCACCACGCGGCAATACATGCAGCCGGGCGAGATAGAAATACTGTTGACGCTCATTGATAGCGTTGATCCTTGCTACAATATGATCGAGTTCGGCGTCAATGAAGGCATCACGGCGCTTTCAGTGCTACAAAATATTCCGTCGATCAAACATTATGTCGGGATCGATGTGCCACCTGATTATAAGTTTGAGATACCAGCGCAGCAAAGTGAACGGCCGGAAGAACCGGGCAAGCTGGTCAAAAGTGATCCGCGTTTTGAACTGGTGATTAGACCCGCTGGTATTAGAGGCTTATTTGATGTTGCCTTTATTGATGCGGATCATGGTTATAGCGCTGTCAGGAAAGATTATGAAATTGCCAAGCGCCTTGTGCGCACTGGCGGCATGATCATTTTCCATGACTACAATAATCCAACGGTTGAAGTCACACAGGCATTGGATGATTTGTTTCGTAGCGGTAGTGATATCAACAGCGTTGCTGGTACGTGGCTGGCATTCGAGCGCATCCAATGACAATTGGCGAACTTTTCCTTGTACTGTGGGTGGCAACCGTGGTGACTTTGGGCCTAATCGAAGTGCTTGAGGACTAACTTGAAAACGAAAACCATCACTGGTGCGGTTACAGATGAGCGGGGCAATTCCATCCCGTTCTCTGGCACGATTAATGTGGAAGAGCTAATGGTCACAAGCCTCACGGTAACGCCTGATCCCGCCCCTCCTGGCAAGTTGCGCGTGATCAATATCACGGTGGCGAACCCGCAAAACAAAAGTCTCACATACACCTGTCAGGTAGATGGTACAGATGCAACCCCGGTGGATGGCAGGCCGGGACAGTTTACGATAACCATATGACCGT
>JAJRCO010000030.1 GCA_028678905.1 Methanomicrobiales archaeon | reverse complement strand
TTCCTGTACATGACACTGACGAGACGCATCATCCCCTGTCTGGACTTAAAGGACGGTAGGGTAGTAAAGGGCACTCATTTCGTGGAGCTCCGGGACGCGGGGGATCCGGTGGCCCTCGCCCAGCGGTACAACGAACAGGGTGCAGACGAGGTAGTGTTTCTGGACATCACCGCTTCCCGGGAGCAGCGGGGGATTATCATCGATCTGATCCAGCGGGCGGCAGACCAACTGTTCCTTCCCCTGACGGTGGGTGGAGGGATACGCAACCTGGAGGATATCCAGCAGATCCTGCGGGCCGGCGCGGATAAGGTGAGCATCAACACCAGTGCGGTAAAGGATCCCACGCTCATCAGCCGGGCTGCGGAGCGGTTCGGCACCCAGTGTATCGTGGCCGCGGTGGATGTGCGGCGGAACTATGAACTGCAGCCCGACAAAACCCCGATCACCCTGCCCGACGGGCGGGAATGCTGGTACGAGGTGGTCATCTATGGGGGCCACACCCCGACCGGGATCGATGCGATCCGCTGGGTCCGGGAGGCGGAGGAACGGGGGGCCGGGGAGATCCTGCTCACCAGCATGGAAACCGATGGGACAAAAGATGGATTCGATGTTCCGGTCACCCGGGCGGTTGCAGACGGCGTGGGGATCCCGGTGGTGGCCTCCGGCGGAGTGGGAACCCTCGAGCACTTCTACGAAGGGTTTGTGGAGGGAAAGGCGGATGCCTGCCTAGCGGCAAGCGTCTTCCACTACGGAGAGCTCACCATAAACCAGGTGAAGGAGTATCTTGCGGGCCGGGGAATCCCGGTACGCCTCTGAGATCCAGTTCGAATCCGGCCACCGGGTGCTCCAGTGCAAAGGCGGTGAGCACCTGTGGATGCACCTCACCGAACACCCCGATCTTCTTTTCTCCGGCCAATAAATCGCCCCTTCTCCCCTCCAGGAATGCGTCATCCGCTGATTCCACCGCCCAGTAGGAGAGGCCCAGTTCCCGGCAGAGCGCATCCACCGATGCGAACGCGTCGCTGAAACTTGCCTCCGGGTGCATGTACACACCGGCCACGTTCTGGTGGGTGCGCACGTGCTCCACTACATCACCTACCGCGAAGAGCCGCTGGGGCAGCGGGCGGTGCACGTTCAGGGAGAGGGTCTCCAGGAGCAGGGGAAGGATCGCCGACCGCACCATGGTGTGATCCTCGCTGATGGGATGCAGCACCCGCAGAGTGCCCGCATCCTCCTGCCGTTGCATCTTCTCGAACAGCACTCGCACGTTGGTGAGGGTAAAGGGCATCATCTCCACGTAGCTCATCCCCACCATGGCGGAGCGGACGATTCCTTCCAGTCGCTGGATGGGGTGCTCTTCGCCGACGGTGGGGGTAGGGGGAAGTTCAGGGGTGAACCGCTCATAGCCGTAGGCGATCCCCACATCCTCGAAGACGTCCCAGTCGTGCATGATGTCTGCCCGGTAACAGGGAATCTGGACCCCGACGGACTCCCCGGTGTGGCGGGCCCCGTAGCGCATGGACCGCAGGTGAGTTGCGATCTCGTCTCCCGAAAGGGCGAGCCCGAGAAGGGCATTGCATTCCTGCACCCGGACGGTCCGCTCGGTAGGGGCGAGAGTGGGCACCTCGCATCCCTCGATGGTCACGCTCTCGATGGTGGCGCCGGTCTCGGCGAAGGCAGTGCAGAGAATATTCACCGCGGTCATCACCGCCCTGCGATCAGTGCCGGTAGTATCCAGCAGGATGTTCTTTGTAGCGGTGGTCACCCGGGTGAGCTCCCCGTTGATGATGGGCGGAAAGGAGAGCACGCGGTCTTCCGCGTCCACAATCAGCGGATAGCGGGGGAAATCCCGCACCAGATGGGCGTAGTCCTTTCCCTTGGGATGTTCCTCCAGGATCTCCCGCATGGTCATAGGGCGGTCAAAGTCCAAGGGGACGAAGGTAAAAGACGGATCGCCGGCGAGGTAGTGGAAGGGCGGGGTCACCGCGTCCAGGTCGTGCACCCCGATGGCCATCTTCCCCCGACCTCTCCCCACCGCCCAGTGCAGCGCCTCCTGCAGCCCCATGAGGCTGACGATCGACTCTTCGTCCAGGGAAACCCGGCGGATCACCGCAGAGCCCAGGTAGGGGCGGATGGATGCCAGGCCTGGATCCACAGAGAAGGAGATACCGGAAGGAGTGACCGAGTAGCGGGGAAGTCCGGATTCGATGCCCAGGAAGCCCCGCATCGCCCGTGCCACCCCTTCGGTGGAGAAGAGGTCAGGGCGGTTCGCGAAGAACTCCACGTCCGCGTGATCCTCCTCCATCCGTTCGATATCGGCTCCGAACAGGGGAATGCGGGAGAGGATGGTCTCCCGGTCAGCACCCACCAGCTTCTCCAGATATTGGTAGGGGAGCGTGATTACCGGCATGCTAGGTCCCTCCACGCGATGGCAGCACCGGCGTGTCCCGCACCCAGTCCACATCGCTACGGTAGAGCTGGCGCAAGTCTTTCAGACCCATTTTCAGCATGGCCACCCGGGACACGCCTAGACCCCAGGCCAGGACAGGGTAACTGATGCCGCAGGGGGCGGTCACCTCCTCACGGAAGACCCCGGCTCCCCCAAGCTCCACCCATCCCAGCCCGTCCACCCAGACCTCTGGTTCCACGCTGGGCTCGGTGTAGGGGAAATAGCCAGGCCGGAAACGAACGTTCTCAAAGCCCATCAGGACGTAAAACTCCCGGAGAATCCCCAGGAGGTGGCGGAAGTTCACGTCACGGTCCATCACCACTCCCTCCAGCTGCTCAAACTCCGGCAGATGGGTGGGGTCAATCGCCTCCCTGCGGTAGACCCGACCGATGCAGAATGCTTTCACCGGTGGATGTGGATGCCGAACCAGGTGCTGGATGGTGAGACTGGTGGTGTGGGTGCGCAGGACGCATCGCTCTGCCTTGGTGCGGTCCCAGACTCCTCCCCATCCGGTGGAGGAGGTCTTTCCTCCTGCCTCGTGGGTGTCCCGCACCGCTTCCCAGCCCCTGGGGAGCGCCTCCATGAGATCCAGGTAGAAGGTATCCTGCATCTCCCTCGCCGGGTGATCCTGGGGCTGGAAGAGAGCGTCGAAGTTCCAGAACGAGCTCTGGACAATATCGCCGTAGATCTCGGTAAAGCCCATCTGCAGGAGGTTCTGGCGCATCTCGTCCAGCAGCCGCCGGTAGGGATGGACCTTCCCTAGGTAGATCCGGCGGGGTAGCGTCTCCACGCTGTAGCGGCGCAGGCGCACCTCTCGCCACCGGCCGCTGGTGATCAGTTCCCGGGAGAGGACGTCCACCTCTTCGGTGAGATCGATCCCTTGACGCAGAAGTTCCTCTCCCGCCCGGGTGAGGGTGATCCGGTAGGTGGTGACCGATTCTTCGGTCAAGAGGCCTCTTTTGCGCAGGTCCGCAACCCCTTTTCCTCCCGTTTCCAGATGACGGAGCGCGATCTCATCTTCGCCAACAGGTGACTGGCCGGTCTTTTCCACCATACCGTCGCGGATGGAGACCCAGCCTTTTCTGCGCATCCAGCCGATGGCGATGGAGGAAAGGGGGCGGGCGGTAAGTTCCTTGAGCGGGATGCGGGTGTCGAAACTCTCCAGGAGCTGTCGCTCGGGAAGGCCTTTCTGGGCATATTCCTCACCCTCTGGGGTGAGCCGGAAGCGGCTCTGCACCTGGATCTCCACGTCAGCAAGCCCCCGCTCCTGAAGCCGGAGCGTATGCTGGATCACCGCGTCTTCGGTCATGCCCAGCTCTCCGGCCAGCTCGGCGGGGCCTGCAGTCTTTCGCGACCCCAGTGCGATCAGCAGTCTTTTCTCATTCCGTGTCAGGTCCACCATAGACTTCAGTCCTCCGCGAGATGGGCGACTTCATCCATCCGGTCGCGGAAATCGGCCAGGAACTCCATCACCCGGCTGAGGGTCTCTTTCTTGCAGGCACCACACATCAGGGCGCCTTCCCGGCAGCGCCGGCGAATCTCCTCCAGATCGACGTCCTCCTCTGCCAGGTGAAAGAGGTTCAGGAGAAAAACCGGGCAGGTCTCCGGCTCCCCGCCCAGTCGTTTCTGTTCCTCCAGCGTTGACCTGCCCCCGGTGAAAGCGTTCATGATCTTTTTGCGCACCGAGGCGTCTTCCTCGTAGAACCCGAACAGGCTCTCCGGAATGCTGCTGGACATCTTGCCTCCCTGCAGCCCGGGCATGAAGATGTGGTAGGTGGAGGACGGAGAGTAGAATCCATACCCCCCGTGCTCCCGCTCCACCTCCCGGGCGACCGTGCTCACCCGCTCGGCGGTCTCCCCGAAAATATCCACATGACCTTCAAAGAGTCGGGAGCCGGGGAAGAGATTGTGAATCCGCTCCAGCGCTGCGGGAGGAGCGTTCTTGGACCGCACGCTCACGTAGTTCTCCCGCACCTCCACGGTGAACATGCGGAATTTATGGGCGATGTCCCGGGTGAGCCGCAGATGTGGGTCCTGGTCCACCCCTACCGGCACCAGGGTGGGCGCGGGATACGAATCCACTTGCGGATACAGGATGTCGGCGACCTGGGTGATCACGCTCATCGGATGGGAAAGCGAGGTCTCCGGGCCGAAACCGTAGATGGCCTGCAGCTCAGAGAGATTCACCCGGATTGAGGATTCGAAGGCCAGGTCTTTCACCGTCTCATTGCGGCTCTGGAAGTAGGTCTTTCCTTTAAAACCCAGGGCAAAGAGGACCTTCAGGTACTCTCGGCCGTACCGGTCGCAGTCTTCCCAGGATATTCCCCGGACCGCATGGGCTTCGCGGTCAGCAATGGAGATGTACCCGTTCCCCCCGTGCTCCACATGCCAGACCACCTCTTTCATCACCATCAGGTGGCCCAGGTGAGGAAGCCCGGAAGGCATGAACCCGGTGAGGACATGGAAGGGTGTTCCCTGGCGCATCGCGGCGGCGATCTGCTGATAATCCCGGTGACCAATGACGATCCCCCGGCGGATAAACGGGGGGATCTCGGGCAGCTCGTCCACCACGGTTTCGATGGGCTCGATGCCGAATTCAGCAAACAGCCGTTCGTAGTCCAGCGACTGGGCGGTTCCCCAGGGATTGATTCGCCCGCCATTCTCCTCAGTATTCACAGCTTGATTCTCCCGAATTCGATGTACTGAATGCTTTCAGCATATACGCAGGCAAACAACATCTTCTTTTTCACACTGTTCGCAAGGCGCACCGACCGGGAGATGAGGTTCATAGGTAAGGTAGCCTCCCGGGCGATAGCCTGTACGAGCAGTTCCGAGTGACTCTTTTCCGGCCGGTAGACCCGGAAGTGATGCCCGAATTTGTACCCGGTGCGAGGGATGTAGCCCCGCCGGCGAAGGTCCGCGTACACCTGCACCTTGGGGTGAAATTCCGCATCTCTTTCCGAAGATAGTGCGAGGAATTCCTCAGCGGAAATACTTTTACCATCCCAGACCAGACTGCTGGAAGCGTGTGCGGCGAGGAAATACACCTCCATCCCGGAAAGGATTACTCTCGCCGGATCGAATTTCTTCCCGAACCATCCCTTCTCCATTCCAGGAGATGGATCGGTGATCACCCCGTGGGTGCCCACCAGCACGATGGAGAGGGAGGGGGGGACTGGCAGAGGCCCCTCTTCGGGAAGGGGGGCAGTACGCACCTCGTAATAGGTGAGTTCGTCCTCATCGTCTACTACGGCGAGCACGAACGCCTTTCGCATGTGCTGCGAAGTGATGGCCTCCTTACCGACCTCCTCAAAGTGCACCAGATCCCGTTCGGAGAGAACCCGGACCAGGTACTTCGATTCACCCGTACCGGATCTCTCCCCGCGGCGATAAACCCGAAAGTCGTGGGGACCAGGCTGGACCGCATATCCCCGCTCTCGCAGGTCACGATAGACCAGAAAGGTACGTAGGAACCCCGGTTGCCGCGAGAAAAAGGAGAGTAGAGCATCGAAGGTCTGGCCTGGTATCTCGATTTTCTGGCGATGGACCAGATAGAGGGCCTCGTGCGGGCTTAAGACAAGACCGTTCTTCACCGGTCTTCCGTAGCCTCCCTGTTCATAGAGTGAGAGGCCTTCCGGACCCGTCCGGACCGTATTTCCCTCGATCGTCCCTTTCACATGTACTGGTGGGAAGGGATAGAGTATATAAGGTGCGGGAAGGCGCGGATATCGGTTCTATCCAGATGGACGGATGAATGATGCTGGAAACTCGCTGGTGTTTCCTCGATTGTTTACAGAGGAAAACTCTTCACATTAGGTCTTATGCAAAAGAAAAAAAAATGAATCGCAGTAATTAGGGCATTAATCCGCCAGCTGCCGGACCTTTGCGATGTTACCCTCGTCATCCCGCTGCTCGTCCTCGGGTGTTTCGAGGATGAGAGGAAGATCCCGGATGGCCGGATGATGGAGGAAATGGTGGAATCCCTTCTCCCCGATGTAGCCGAGACCGATATGCTGGTGCCGGTCCAGTCCGCTTCCGATCGGACCGTAGGAATCATTCAGGTGGATCACCCGCAGGAGATCCAGGCCGACCTGGGTGTCAAATTCCTTCAGGGTTGCCGCGATCGCTGCCGGCGTGCGGAAATCGTAGCCGGCGGCAAAAGCGTGGCAGGTATCCAGGCAGACTGCGACCCGATCACGCTTCTCGATGCCGTTGAGCACAGCGCTGATGTCGGAAAAGGTACTGCCTACGCTGTTTCTATCTCCGGCGGTGTTCTCAAGCAGGATCAGTACGTCGTTCTCCACTGCGCCAAAGACTGTGTTGACGGCTTCTATCACCCGCTTTCGTCCTTCATCCTTCCCTGAACCCTGATGGTGGCCCAGGTGAGTCACCAGATACGGGACCCGAAGCATGCCGCAACGGTTGAGTTCTGCCTGAAGGGTGGAGACGGATTTCTCATACAGGTCTGTATGCGGTGTCGCCAGATTGGGCAGGTAGGGCATATGATCGACCACCGGACCGATCTTCGTGCGATGCAGGTTTTCGATAAACAGTTCTGCATCGTGCGGTATCAGGACCCTGGCCGCCCAACCTCTCGGATTGCGGGAAAAGATCTGGAAGGTGTCACAGCCCTTTTTCACCGCTCTGTCCACGGATTTTCCGATCGCTCCGACGATAGAAACGTGTACGCCGACCCGGACCATGAAAAGAGACTGGGAAAAAGGAGTGATAAAGATTATGGGGACTCCGGTCGGGATATTTCCATAGAGATCTCCAGGTACAGATAAGAATATTGTCTGGAATGGATGACGGAAAGGATCCTCTTCCCGGACTCCTCCCCTTAAATCACGAAGTGATGAGTCTATCTCCGGGGATCCACCGCTACACCCATCCGGAAACAAGAATAGAACAATGCGACGGGTAGTTCGGTCTATCGCCTCGCAGCGCGTTCCAGTTCCCGCACTATCGCCGCCCCGAACTCCCGTGTGCCGGCGGTACCGCACATATCCCGCGTCTTGATGCCCCGCGAGAGGACCAGGGCGATCGCACTCTCGATGCTGCTAGCTGAGGCGGAATCCCCCAGGTAGTCGAGGAGCATCCCCGCGCTGCGCAATGCCGCGATGGGATTGGCGATATCTTTTCCTGCGATATCCGGGGCGCTCCCATGCACGGGCTCGAACAGCGCGTAGCGATCCCCGATGTTCGCACTTGGAACGAACCCCAGCCCGCCCACCAGGTAGGAGGCCACGTCGGAGAGAATGTCCCCGAAGATATTGGTGGTGACCACCACATCGTACTCGGTAGGATGGAGGAGCAGGTCCAGGGCGAGGGCATCGATATAGCGCTCCTTCCACACCAGACCTGCCGCCATCACTTCCTCCTGGCAGATAGTGCGGAAGAAGACATCCGATTTCAGCACGTTGGCCTTGTGCCCTACGGTCAGATGGCGTCGTTTCTTCGTCTCCCGGATCGCCGCCCGTACGATCCGCTCGGTACCTGCCCGGGTCACTACCCGCAGGGTGGTCGCCCGGTCGGGTCCGATCTCTTCGATCCCCGAATAAAGGCCCTCGGTGTTCTCCCGCACGATCAGAATATCGAAACCGGCCTCTTTCACCGGACGCAGGTTGGCGTAGAGATCGAGCTCCTTGCGGATGCGGAGCACCACGCTCTGATAATCCTTCATGGGAGGGGTGGTGACCGCACCAAACAGGATTGCATCCGCGGTCTTCAGGCGGGCGATATCACGGTCTCCGCAGGGGCACCCGGTCACCTCCCAGCGATGGTACCCCACTTCCACCGAAAAAAGTTCGAGATCGGGACGCAGGGTGGAAAGTGCCTCCGCGGCCACCGGGATCACTTCGTGCCCGATCCCATCCCCTTCCACCACTGCGATGCGGGTCATGCCTCCCGCTCCCTCCAGGCCCGGACCAGATCGTCCAGGATTCGGGCGACCCGCCAGGGGGGCGCTGCCCAGTGCACCACGGCTCCGAACTTCCCGCGGTGGATACCGATGCCCTCCCGTTCTGACCGACAGCAGCGGGCGATGAAGGGTTCCTCTTTCACCTGACCGAGCGGACAGATATCCTCCACGACGGTATCGGTCACCCCGCACGCCTCCAGCAGCTGGACTGCGGTGAGGCAGCCGGCCACCCGGTCTCCGGAGAGGACAGTATCGGCGTCCAGAGTGCGGGGAAAACCGGCCGCCCGACAGGGGTAGACATCCGCCATGAGGCTGGCAAGGTCGCGGACGTGATGGACGAATCCCACGTCCAGCGATCCGAACAGGCCTGTGGCCTCCAGCTCGCGCAGGGTGGCCGAGAGCGTGGGGAGGGGAGGTTCGATATCGTAGACGTGGACGGTGAGGAAGGAGGAGGGATCCGGATCACAGACGAAGGTGATGTGCTCGTCGTAACCGGAAAAGATGGTGCAGCGGGTTCCGCTCCTCACCGCCAGGTCGACGAGGTGCCTGCGGTCGTGGAGTTGCACTTTCTGCGGGTACCAGCTGACTTCATCCGGTGTGGCGAGGAGATAGGTGCGCAACAACCGGCGCAGCATTCCTTTCCCGGCAGGGTCGAGATCGACCCGCAGCACTTCATAGCCTTCCCCTGCCTTTTGCACCAGAAAACGAGAGAGGAAGTAGACCCGATCACCGCAGGGATGGGTATCTGCGTAGCCCACCTCCTTGCACTCCCGGGGAAAGATCACCGCTGCAACCTCCCATATTCCACCAGGCCACCGGCCTGCAGGATCTCCCGCATGCGGGAAGAGAGGGGATGAGCGGCGATCCGTTCACCTCCCACCTGCACCCACCCTTCGGTGAGGTCGGCCGTGACCTCCACCCCTACCTGGCAGCTGCAGGCGCATTCAATCAGGGCCAGACCAACGTTGATCGCGTTGCGGAAAAAGATGCGGGCAAAGAAGGGGGCGACCACTCCCACCACCCCCGCTTCTTTCAGGGCAATGGCTGCCTGCTCCCGTGAGGAGCCGCACCCGAAGTTCTTGCCTGCGATGATGATCGCTCCTGAAAGACGGGGGGCAAGCGTTGGATCAAGGTCTTCAAAGGCGTGCTCTGCCCACACTCGGCGGTCCTTGGTGCGCAGGTATCGCCCGGCGATGATCTGGTCGGTGTCCACGTCCGCTCCCAGGCACACCGCCCTTCCCCGGATGCGCATCAGGACTCCTCCGGAACGGTGATCACGCCGGTAAGAGCGCTCGCAGCGGCGGTTCGGGGCGAGCAGAGGTAGATTCCGCCTCCTACTCCCATACGGTTGGTGAAGTTCCGGTTCGCGGTGGAGAGGCAGATCTCTCCCTCGCCCAGCACCCCCATATGGGCACCCAGACAGGGACCGCACCCGGGTACGCCGACCGTGCACCCGGCCTCGATCAGGTCGGCGAGGACGCCGGTTCTGGCCGCCTCCGCCAGCACCGCCCGGGAGGCGGGAACCACCAGGGTTCGGACAGTGACCTTTTTTCCCTTTACAACTCGGGCAAACCGCTCCAGGTCCTGGTAGCGGCCGTTGGTGCAGGTGCCCACAAAAACCTGCTGAATGGGCGTCCCGGCGAGGGCGGATACCGGTTTGAGGGTGTCCACCCGGGGGGGAATCGCCAGCATCGGCTCGATCGCACCCAGGTCGAGGCCGATCTCCTGGGCATAGGTGCAGTCTTCGGGCCGCTGCGGACCGGCCTCCTTACCGAGTGAACGCAGATAGTGTATGGTGGTCTCATCGGCATAGAACAGCCCGGCTTTTGCTCCCGACTCCACGGCAAGATTGCTGAAGGTGAGGCGGTCGCTTAAAGAGAGCGACGAAACACCCTCTCCGATGAACTCCAGCGCCTGGTAGGTGGCACCATCCATTCCCAGACAGGCCACATAGGATAGCGCCGCGTCCTTGGCCTCTGCCGCTCCGGACAGCCTCCCCGATATGCGGATCGCGATGGTCGCCGGGATCTTCAGCCAGACCATCCCAGTTGTCCAGATGGCCGCCATATCGGTCGCACCCACCCCGGTGGCAAACGCCCCGAAGGCGCCTAAGGTACAGGTGTGGGAGTCCGCCCCCACCACCAGCTCGCCGGGAAGCACCCGCCCTTCACTCATTACCTGGTGGGCGATCCCCTCTCCCACCTCGGAGAAGGCGATGCCGTGGGTATGGGCGAACTGGCGCAGCTCGGCCTGGAGGTTCGCGGTGACACTGGTATTGGCGGGCACGATGTGGTCGAAGATGATGGAGAGTCGCTCGGGATGGACCGGCCCCCGCTCTCCCATCTGCCGCCACGCCTCCAGGGTGAGCACCCCGGTGCCGTCGTGAACGTACGCCCGGTCCACCGGCCGATCTACAAAGGATCCGGCAGGACCACCCAGGATCCGTTCTGACAGCGTGCCTACCATCCCGGCCCCTCCGTCACCAGTTTGATCAGGTCGATCAGCGTCTCATCGGTGAGGTCCACTTTCTTCTCTCCACGATCCTTTACCATCTCCAGCACCCGGCAGATCTGCGGTTCCTCCAGATGATAGCCGAGCCGGGCGATCTCATGTTCCAGCGCCTTCTTGCCGGTGTGCTTGCCCAGGATGAATTTGCGCATCGAGCCCACCAGCGTGGGAGAGAATAACTCGTAGGTCTCTGGATCCTCCAGAATCGCGGCGATGTGGATTCCGCTCTCATGCCGGAAGGCATTGTCCCCCACCACCGGTTTCAGCCGGTCCACCGGTACACCCGAGTACTGGGTAACCATGCGGGAGAGCGGGGTGAGCAGAGAGAGGTCGTACCGGTGGACCCCTCCTTTCATGTGCAGCGCGACCAGCACCTCTTCCAGAGCGGCGTTCCCGGCCCGCTCTCCGATCCCGTTCACGGTGGTATGCAGCTGGAATGCTCCGGCCGCCGCCGCTGTGAGGGTGTTGGCGGTTGCACATCCCATGTCGTTGTGACAGTGGGCGCAGAGCGGACGACTGGCGTGGGCAACCAGCTCTTTCATCGTCTCCCACATTTCCATCGGTGTGAGCGCTCCCACCGTATCGGCAAAAGAAAGGAGATCGGCCCCGTGCTCCTCCCCTTTCCGGTAGACCTCCTGGAGGAACGGAAGATCAGTACGAGAGGCATCCTCGGCCGCAAACCTGACCTGCATCCCGTGATCGTGGGTCAGATCGATCATCTCCAAAGCTTCTGCGAGCACCTCCCTGCGAGGGCGGTGGAATTTGTGGCGAACGTGCAGCTCCGAGGTCGGTATGAAGATGCTTATCATGTCCACGTCACAATCGATGGCCGTTTCGATGTCCCCGGTACGGGCGCGGGCCAGGCAGCAGATACGGGCATCCAGATCGAGATGGGAGATGGTTCGCACACAGTGCTTCTCGTAAGGGGAGGTGATGGGGAAACCCGCCTCGATCACCTCAACCCCGATCTGGTCCAGGGTCTCCGCGATGCGTATCTTTTCCTCACAGCTGAACGATACCCCTGGGGTCTGTTCCCCGTCCCGCAGGGTCACGTCACAGATCTCAACATTCCACGATTTCATGTCGTTCACCCGATGGGCAGATTCCCTCGATAACAATCACCCGTAGCCGGTCCGGTCGCTCAAACAGGTTCCGGTGTGCTTCCACTTCCGTGGCCGGAAGCACCACCGGATCAGCCCAACCCAGGTATGGCACCGGGTCATAGGCCTCCTGGGTTCCCACCATTCCAAGACGCAGGTTTTTCATGACAATACACAGCAGGGGAAGTCGTTTCTCCCGCACATCCACCAGCGCATTGAGGCCGGAATGCAGCATCGCGTAATCCCCGGTGAGGGACACCCCCGTAGATCGGGCAGCGACCGCCACCGAGGAACCCAGGCCGTACCCGCAGACCCCCACCCGGTAAGGCGGATTCATGGCCAGGATGGCACATCCCATATCGCAGGCGACCTGCAGACCTTTCTCCTGCAGGAGAGAGAGGAGGGGTTTGAAGGGGCATGACCGGCAGAAGGTGCGGTAACGGCCCCGCATAGCAAAGGTCTCCGGCTCCCTGCGGACGCCCGGGGGAGCCAGTGTGCGGTGCTCTCCGGCAAACGGCCTTCCATACTCGTTCACTATTGCGCCGGGGGGTAGCGGAGGTGGAGGATACACGGTGACCACCCGTGACGTTCCCGGCGCCGGCCCGACACCGACCGCACCCCCTCGCAGCCGGTTCAGGGTGGAGAGCTGAGACCAGGTAAACATCTCTCGCAAGATCAAGTCGGCTCGTATTGCCCTTCCCCGCATGGTGAGACAGGGATCAGCGAGCTCCCCCGGGGTGTTGATCCGTTCCACAGGGGTATCAGGGACCTCGGTTTCGAGGAGGGGAGGGGTCACCCGGATCAAAGCGATGCGGGAGAATTTCTCCGAGGCTCCAAATCCCGCCTCCACGCTGAATGCACAGGTATCCCGGTCCGGTTCGAGGACAGGAACCTGGGCGACCTCACCGTAGTACCGGGAATCCTGGGCGTTCTGGGATCCGACCACCTGGAGATCATCGCCGGCGATGATCACCACCCCAGCCCGCAGCCCCTGGGTGGTAGCATTCACCAGGGGGTCTGCCCCGGCGTTCAGGCCTACATTCTTCATGATCACCACAGAACGCCTCCCGACCAGAGAATCCCCCAGGGCGTACTCGAGGGCGACCTTCTCGTTCACCACCATCTCTGCTCCGACGAGCTCTGCCAGGCGGCTGACCGGGTACCCGGGGACGGTGTACCAGGTGTCGGCCGCAATTCGCAACGCCCGGGCCAAGACCTCCTCTCCCTTCATACATCCCTCCCGGGCACCAGATCACAGCCGGTGCAGGAGACGCACATGGTGAGGGCCTGCCCTGGATCCAGGCCGGCTTTTTCCAGGATTTCCTGCTCCCGCCGGAAGAGATGGAGCAACCGTTTTGCGGAAGGCCGTGGGTACTGTACAATCGCTGCGGCCGGCTGAAGGGGGCGCAGCACCGGGATTACCCCCCGACCAGCAAGATCCTGCATGCACTCCTCCATCTCCGTATCGGACTCCCCCAGCCCTACAATCACGTTGCTGAACACATGGTTTCTCCCGAACAGGATGACCGAACGGTCCAGCACCTCCTGGATCAGATGACGGTCCAGGCCGGGGCACATCTCCCGGAACAGCGCTTCGGTCGCGGTCTCTAGGTTGAATTTCACCTCGTCAACCCTGGCCTCGTAGAGACGTGCGGGAGTCTCTCTGGTGGGATAGATGGAGACCCCAATGGGAATCCCGAGAGGTCGGACCCGCTGTACCAAGGCAAGGGTGATCCGTTCTTCCTCACCAGGGCTCTCGGTGACCCCGCTGGTGATCGCGATCGCATCGATGCGATCCGCGACAGAACGGATCAATGATACCATCTCCTCCACCGTCTTTACTCGGTTTTGCTGCGCAGGAACCTGGCAATAACGGCACCCGTATATGCACCCTTCGCTGATGGTGAGATAAGCCTGGCGGGGGCAGTGCAGGGCTACCTTCTCCAGTCTTCCCTCCACCTTTTCACTGCCCATCTGGAGGGTCACCCGGCCGTCTCCCCTGTGAAGGAGGGAGATCGGGCTATCTGGACGCAGGGAAAGGCGGACCCTTCCCTTCCCGGTGGTAAAGAAGACCGATCCCGGGCCTCCCGCACCGGGGCCGGCCGTGGAGCGGGCGAGATATTTATCCACCGGCTTCCCTTCCAGCCGGACCCCGCCTGCCTCCAAGAGGATTGCCTTCAGTTTCAGCCACTGCATAATTGTAGCGCCTCCTGGAAACGCGTGTAGAAAGGAATCGCGGCCACTGCTCCCACTTTGCCTCTCCCGGGGAGAGGGACAGACAGGTCCGGATCCGTTATTCCGAGCAGATCTCCCTCGCTGACCTGTCCCCGCTTCGCCCTCCACCCAAATTCCTCGAGCGGGGTCGGATCGAACCCCTGGTATACGGCCATGCCGGTGTGTGGCGAAAGTGTGTATTTTTCCAGGAGCTTCCTGAACCGTGCGACCAGTCCGTCGACGTCCGAAGAGGCAAATTCACAGACTGTGCTTACGCAGTTCTTGGTCCGGAACGACACCGGGAATAGCTGTACGATGGTATGGGAGATATAGCGACTCTGTTCGTCCTCCACTGCCCGGGCCAGATTATGTGCGAGGGTCCAAGTCGCCCCCGCTTCGGGGGTATCGGTATCGTCTACTCCGATAAGCACCCTTTCCCGGCGGGGAAGCCAGATCGAAGCGCCGGCCAGACGACCCCCACCGCTTTCGTCGTAACGGCAGCGGGTCACTCCTGGTGCCTTCGCCCGGCAGATACTTGCACCCACGCCTCCGCCCCCCATTCCCAAATAGGTGATCTGGATCTCCTGTTCCATCACCTGGGCTCCGGAGATACCGGCCGGAAAGCGGGAGCCGGAGAGCTCCAGCGTAACCTCGCCGGGATCCAGCAGATATCGCATGGTGCTTCCCACGCAGCGGGCGCTGCGAACGAGCGGACTGCGGGCATAGTGATGCTGCGCCCACATTGCACCGCC
The DNA here is from genome assembly GCA_028678905.1 of Methanomicrobiales archaeon. Taxonomy (GTDB): domain Archaea; phylum Halobacteriota; class Methanomicrobia; order Methanomicrobiales; family JACTUA01; genus JAJRCM01. Next base: position 4,261 of record JAJRCO010000030.1, on the reverse strand, counting down.
CACGCAGTCGAAAAACTCGATCAGCTCCATCCGGGTTCCTTTCCGGTCGGTGAGCGCCGCGATCTGCGGATAAGTGATGGTGTAGGGGTCGGCCAGAGGATCCATAATCGTCAGTCTTCGTGTACCGGAGTCTGGTAGAAATTTTAATAACGAAATAATCGTTAACAAAAATAACTCGTGCCCCTATATAAGCAATACGTACCCCTTTCACCGGGGGAAAACGGGAATTAACCGTCGAAAAAAAGATTAGATCTTGAAGAGATCGTGGAGCCGGATCTGGAACGGCCCCAGTTTTCCTCCATAGTTGCCGGCGCTGATCATCTTTACGCCGGGAACCCCGCAGGCCGCCTCGATTCCTTCCATCATCGCCTTCTTCACGTAATGGATGTCCAATCCGTCGATCACGATCTCAAATACCGCGTTGATGCCGGGAGGGATCTTGGTGTTGGGCACCTTGTCCTTGATAGTGGGGGCGTACTCTTCGTTGGTGCTGGCGTTCATGAACTTGTACTTGTGGCTGCCCACCTTGGAGCCGCTCGCCACGATTCCACCCGGGAAGGAAGTGATGGCACCCTCCAGTTCGTCGATCGCCTCCACCGCAGCCTCGGCACCCATCAGGGCGGACATCGAGTTATCGGACATCACCAGGAAGTTACCGCCGGCGACTCCCTTGACGATCCCATACTCCTCCTCACAGATGAATTCACCGCCCATGATGGGGATCGCCCAACAGTCGCGTTCCTGCACTTTGACCGGATGCTCGTATCCGTCGCCAAAGAAGTGCAGCTTCACCGGGATCTTCTCTTCTGCCTTGGGCAGGCCGTTATACACTGCTGCCGTGGGGGCGGTCAGGACACACTCGGCGAGGCGTTCCACCATCTGCTCTTTCAGCTTCTTCTTGCTCGGGTTGCAGATCATGATCGCATAACCGGGACGCCAGTCCGGGGTTCTGTCGGTGGGGACATAGAAATCGATTCCTGCCTCCGCCGCACAGCCGATACAGGAGGTGGCGAATCCGGTCGCCTCCATCGCGATCTTATGGGCCCAGGTCTTGGTCACCGCGGTGATCACCGCCATCGAACACCAGCAGGGGAATGCCTCTGCAAAGGTATCATCAATAGTTACACCGTTTATCTCCACATCAAACACCTCAGATTCCTGAAAAGATCGGTAATGTGATAAGAATAATCTTCTCATTTTAGTATGGTAAAAGGGTGTGCAGAAAACCCATTGATATGTCACAAAAGTACATATTATAAGGTTAATTTCGTTATTTCAGAAGGTTTATTTAATGACGGAACTCATTTTTTTGTAGTCGATTTTAAAATCGATGGAATCTGGTGCGTGATAGCATGGCATTCGCAGTGCATATCAACTTGGATCGCTGTACCGGCTGCAATAACTGCGTTATTGCGTGCCCGGTCAATGCACTGGAGCTTCATACCGTAGATCCGGTCACCAAAGACAAGATCTACAAGGTCAAGGATGGAAAAGCCATCATTCTCGACTTTAAATCGGAGCTCTGCGCAGGTTGCGGAGTGTGCGTTGAGGCATGTCCCTACGGCGTGATTAAACTGGTGGGGCCCTGGGAGATCAGGTCCAAACCTCAGGAATCGGGAGCAACGGAGTGAGAGTTAACCATGACACTGTACCCTAAATTCTCCAAACATGTGGAATATCAGCGCGATGGTAAGGTGGTCGTCATGGAGCAGAAACTGCTTCAGCAGACCAACCGGCTTATCGTGAACGCGGAAGTGTGTACCGCCTGTGGCATCTGTGTGGAAGCCTGCCCGGAAGAAGCAATCAAGCTGGGACTGGTAGGAGCCGTACGCAGAGGGGCCGTCGGATACGGCGCTCCGATCGATGTCGATGAAATGAAGTGCTCATACTGCGGGGTGTGCCCGACCATGTGCCCGTTTAGTGCGCTCACCCTCACCATCGACGGCGAAGAGAGGTACCCTATTCTCGAAAAGGAGGGTTTCCCAGAGTATGACCAGGTCTCGGTCATCGATGATGAAAAATGCATCCGCTGCACCATCTGCGAGGAGGTCTGTCCCCGGGATGCGATCGTCCGCAGCGTGGACCTCTTCGAAGGTTCGGCCAAGGGAGGTAAAGCCCGCCAGGAAGGGATCAAATCCAAAGTCAACTTCAAGGTGGACATGGAAAAGTGTACGGCCTGTGGTATCTGTGGATCTCTTTGCCCCGCCATCACGGTGAAGAGAAAGGCCTACACCGCGGAGACGGGAAAAGTAGAGGCGGTCAGCGATGCAAAGACCGGCCTACCCTGGGATGAGGCCAAGTGCGACGCCTGCAAGGTGTGCGTGGAGGCCTGCCCGGAGGAATGCATCACCGTAGAGCGGGAGATGATCAGCGACAAGCTGGAAGGCAAGGTCACCATCGACAACGAACTCTGCTGTACCTGCACCTGGTGCTCAAGGAACTGCCCGACCGAAGCGATCACCGTAGAGAAGAATTTCCAGGGAGAGATCGAGGTTTTCCCCGAGAAGTGCCCTTCCGGATGCTCTACCTGTGTGGAGGTCTGCCCGGCGAATGCCATCTATCTGCCCACTCCCCCGAAGGCGGCAGAGATGCATGGCCAGCAGGAAGCAAAGATCGCCATCAACCGGGACTTCTGTATCTATTGCGGAGCCTGTGTGAACGCCTGCCCAGGTGAAGACATCATCGTTCTTCAGAGAAATGGCATCCGCGTCAAAGGCAAAGAGACGGACCTGTTCAACAAGATCAAGGACAAACTCTTCACCAAGAGAACCTCGAAAGTACGAGAAGAGGTTGCGCCCGGCCAGGTGGCTGTCAAGATGATGGAGAAGGCGTGAGGTATCACTATGGCAAAGGCTAAAACCAAAGGATATTCCGACCCCAGAATGGAAGAGAAACTCCGGGACCGCTATTATTATCGAACTGACAGCAACCCTGAGTTCCTGAAGAAAGTCAAAGCCCAGGCACGGACCGTAACCGACATGTGCTTCCAGTGTGGCACCTGCACCGGTTCCTGCCCTTCGGCACCCCGGTCCTCGTACCGCATCCGCCTGTTTATGCGCCGGGCGGTCATGGGGCTGGAGGAAGAAGCGCTCACTGACCCTGACCTCTGGCTGTGCACCACCTGTTATAGCTGCACCGACCGGTGCCCCCGTGACATCGCCCCCACCGACACGATTATGGCGATGCGTAACTTCGCGTTCCAGCGGGGGATCATCCCAGTGAACTTCCTTAAAACCGTCCAGGCGATCTACACGACCGGCCACGGTGTCCCCAATAATGACGTGAACCGAGCCGCCCGGGTCCGCCTGGGACTGGAGAAGGAACCTCCTACGGTACATCGCTACAAGCAGTACCTGCCCGGTATCCAGAAACTACTCGATCATTACGGTCTGAAGGCACAGGCTGACAAGATTGTCGCAGAGGCTGAGAAGCATGCATGAATATGCATTTTTCCTGGGCTGTATCGCACCCAACCGATACCCCGGATGTGAGGCCGCCGCTATCAAGACCAGCAGAAAGCTCGGCATCGAGCTCCTCCCCCTGGAAGGAGCGAGCTGCTGTCCCGCACCAGGCGCATTTGGTTCCATCGATCTTGGTATCTGGTATGCGATGGCCGCACGAAACCTGGTTCTCGCCGAGAAGATGAACAAGGACATTGCCCTTCTCTGCAACGGGTGCTACAAGTCCATCTGGGAAGTGAACCACAAACTGAAGCACGACGATGAGCTCCGTGACAAGGTAAATGAGGCGCTGAAAGAGATCGACATGGAGTTCAAGGGAACCATCGATGTCTGGCACCTGATCGAGCTCTACTCTGACCCGAAGATTGTCGGTCCCGACAAAGTCCGGGACAGCGTGACCCGCCCTCTGACCGGAACCCGTATTGGTGTTCACTACGGCTGCCACCTCATCAAGCCTAAGAAGGAGCGACACCTGGGAGACACGGAAAACCCCATGTGGATCGAAGAACTGGTCTCCTCGCTGGGCGCCGAGCCGGTGCAGTACCGCAAGAAAATGCAGTGCTGCGGAGCCGGTGGCGGTGTGCGAGGATACGATCTTGCCCACTCGCTGGATATCACCAACGAAAAGATGATCAATCTTCACGAGGTGGGTGTGGACGCACTGACCGAGGTATGTCCCTTCTGTCAGCTGCAGTTTGACCGTGGTCAGATCGAGATTAAGGAAAAATTCGGGAAATACTGGGGATTGCCCGTCCTGCACTTTAACGAGCTCCTGGGACTCGCCCAAGGGATGAGTCCGA
>JAJRCO010000112.1 GCA_028678905.1 Methanomicrobiales archaeon | reverse complement strand
GACCCCGGGCCGGTGGCCCGTGTCCCTACATCGATGATCTCTGCACCCCGCTCTACCATGGCCAGTGCCGCTTCATGGGCATGGCTCGGTAAAACGTATGATGCGGGAAAAAAGGATTCGGGACTGGCATTCAGCACCCCCATTAATCGGACAGGTGATTTGCCTCCAATTATCAATCGATTTATTTTACAGGTGTGCATGCCGCATCGATGCTGCGTAAAAGGTATTCTCCATCAGGGAAGCGATGGTCATAGGGCCCACCCCCCCAGGTACCGGCGTGATCGCTCCTGCCAGAGGAGCCACCTCATTGAAATCTACGTCACCGCAGAGTTTTCCATCCAAATAACTGGTGCCCACATCGATGACAGTTGCCCCCTCTTTCACCATACCGGCAGTGATAAATCGCGCTTTTCCCACTGCAGTCACCAGGATATCCGCCCGTCGCGTGTGTTCTTCAAGACAGGTGGTGCGGCTGTGGCAGAGGGTTACGGTCGCATCAGCGGAAAGGAGAAGGATCCCCAGCGGGCGTCCCACGTCGATACTCCTGCCAACCACAACAGCATCCTTCCCTTCGGTCGGTAGGTGATATTCTTCGAGAAGGGTCATGATCCCCCGGGGGGTACAGGGAACAAAGACCGGGTTCCCCATGAAAAGACGCCCCAGGTTGAGGGGGTGAAACCCATCCACGTCCTTTTCGGGTGCGATTGTCTCTAACACCTGCCTGGAGGGGATCTGTTCGGGGAGAGGGAGCTGGACCAGTATCCCATCGATCTGGGGATCCTCATTGAAGCGGGTGATCGCCGCCAGCACCTTTTTGGTGGAAGCATTTTCCGGCAGCTTCACCGATACGGAACCGATGCCCACCCGTTCGCATGCCCGCTGTTTCATGGTGACGTATAATTGGGATGCGGGGTTTTCTCCGACGAGTACCGTTGCAAGATGCGGCCGAAGCCCGGACTCTCCGATCCTCTCCTCCAGGATCTCTATACGCTTCTCTGATAATCTCTTCCCGTCCAGGATCATGTTCCTTCAGGATGGATAGGGAACGGGCTCGCCAGGGCGATTACCTCGTCTTTCACCTGCTTGATGGTGGTCTCATCATGGACATCCCGCAGAACACGGGCGATCAGGGTGCCTATCTGCTCCATCTCAGGTTCTTTCATCCCCCGGGTGGTGATCGCCGGGGTACCGATCCGCAATCCGCTTGTGATGAAGGGACTCCTTGTCTCCCGTGGGATGGTGTTCTTGTTGACGGTGATCCCCGCCTTCCCCAGGGCGACCTCTGCCTCAAGGCCGGTGATCTGCGTTTCCGTGAGATCAATCAACATCAAGTGATTGTCCGTCCCCCCGGAAACAAGGCGCAGCCCCGCATCGGCCAGGGTACCGGCAAGCCTGCGGGCGTTCTTCACGATTTGCCGGTTGTACTCCCGGAAGGAAGGCTGGAGGGCCTCTTTCAGGCAGACCGCCTTCGCGGCAATGGTGTGCATCAGGGGCCCTCCCTGCATCCCCGGGAACACTGCCTTATCGACCATCTGGGCGTACTCTGAATCACAGAGGATCGCCCCACCCCTCGGTCCTCGAAGGGTCTTGTGCGTAGTGGTGGTGGTGAAGTCCACCACCCCGACTGAGGTGTTGTGCACGCCTGTTGCGCAGAGTCCGGCGATATGGGCAATATCTGCCATGCACTTGGCATCTACCCCCTCTGCAATCTCCTGGAACGCCTTGAAGTCGATCTCCCGCGGATAGGCGCTTGCCCCACAGACGATCAGCCGGGGCCGAACCTTTCTTGCCATCTCTTCCACGACCCCGTAGTCCAGCATCTCGGTCTCCAGGTCCACACCATACTGGGTGACCTGGTACATCTTCCCGCTGAAGCTGACCGGAGAACCATGGGAGAGATGACCTCCCTGAGAGAGGCTCATGCTCATCATGCGGTCTTTGCCGCATTCCATGGTGGCGAAATAGATTGCCATATTCGCTTGGGTACCTGAATGAGGCTGCACATTTGCATGTTCCGCTCCGAAGAGCTTCTTCATACGCTCGCGGGCCAGGTCCTCGGCGATGTCATAAAACCCACATCCGCCGTAATAGCGTTTGCCGGGATATCCCTCGGCATATTTATTGGTAAATATAGATCCCATCGCTTCCAGAACCGCTTTGCTCACTAGGTTCTCGGAAGCGACCAATTCGAGTCCCTGGATCTGACGCTGCCGTTCTTTTTCCAGCAGATCCGCGATCTCGGGATCGGTTTTTTTCAAATACAACATGCACAGAAAGGTGGGGCTCAATGAGGTAATATTTTTTCTTTTCCAGAAAGAATTTAGCGTACCACTTCACACGTTTATGATGACCATTGTGAATTGACATGGCCATTAAGGACGAGAGAATAAAATATCTCGAACGCGAATTGATAGAGAAGAACAGGAGTGAGGAGAAAGATATGGCAAACCCCGATGAGCGGATAGGAGAATTGGAAGCAAAATTACGTGAACTCGAAGCCCTGACTCGCGGGCTGACCGATGAGATGCTTGACCTCAAGTCCATCGTCATGAAGCTAAACGCCCGTACCGAAGAGCGGCGACCTGTCGCCACGGTGCGACCCACGGTAGTCTCTTCGAAGAAGGAAAACCCCGGCACGGCACCAGCGGAAGCTACGGAAGGAGCATCTCTGGAGATGATCATGCAGACAGATGGCACGCTCAAGCCGGAACGAAGGGCCACCTCCGATTATATCGTCGCCAGCGGACGATACGGCCTGAAGAAGGGAAAGGAGGTCAAGGAAGGAGGAGCTCCCCTCATCTATGCTACGGAAGATGATACTAAAACCGATGATTCTGTTGTAATCAAAAAGAAGAAGTAGGTGCTCATTGGTTGTTTATCACCCAGCTAGAGATTGATAACTTTAAGTCTTTTAGTGGGATCACAAAAATACCATTTTTTGAAGGTTTCACAGTTATATCGGGACCCAATGGCTCTGGGAAGAGTAACATCATCGACAGTCTTCTCTTTGTCCTTGCACTGGCGGGGTCCACTAGCCTGCGGGCAGAGAAGCTGACCGATCTCATTAACCTGAACAGCGGTCGCAACATCGCCGAGGTATCAGCGGTTTTTTCTGATGGAACCCAGATCCGACGGAGGATCAAGCGGGCGGCCCATGGATATTACAGCTATTATTATCTGAATGATCGGGTAGCTACCCAGGCAGAGCTGCTGGACTACCTCTCCCGTTTCGGGATCAAACCAGAAGGATACAATGTGGTCATGCAGGGGGACATCACCCGCATCATGGAGATGAGCGATATCGAACGCCGCAAGATCATCGATGAGATCGCTGGCGTTGCAGAATTTGAAACGAAGAAAGAACAGGCCCTCCAGGAACTGGAAGTGGTGCGGGAACGGATCGAACGGGAAGAGATCGTCCTGCGGGAACTGCAGAGCCGGCTCGAAGAATTGGAGGCAGAACGGGAGAAGGCGGTGGACTACCGGCGCCTCCAGGAGGAAATT
>JAJRCO010000082.1 GCA_028678905.1 Methanomicrobiales archaeon | reverse complement strand
TACGCCGCCGCCAAACCGCTGATGCCTCCTCCAACCACGATCAAGTCATACTCTTCGCCCGTCTCAACCGGCTTTCCCGCTTTCTGCCAGAAAGCGCCGTCCCGCATGGCATGTGCTACTTCGAACGAGCCGGGATGGCTGCCTCGCATGCCGGTCAGAGTGGGAGGGTAATAGCCCGGGCGATCCTGGGCGGAGGGCGGTGTGGTCTGCGCGGCAAGCAGTCCGCCTAGCCACGGACTGGCAAGCACTCCACCTACGCCAATAACCATGCCATTCACGAAATCCCGGCGCGTGATATGACGAGTCATGCCAAGTTCGCGGTCGCGTTGTCGTGCGGCATGTTCATCCTTCTGGTCAGCCATATTCTTCTATGCACCCTTTAATTGTTCCTGAACTGCACGATAGGCCTGGTCAATTGCCGCATTGGTGTAGGCACTCGCTGCAGCATCAGAGTTAGCGATGGAAATTCGACCGAATTGCTTGCGCCCGATTACGCAGGGGCGCTTGTCGGGTTCCCAGTGAGGATCGAATAGCGAGTCGTATTCATACGCATATCCATGCGCCCAGCGGTTTACGGTAATGGCCGCGATGTCACGCGCGGAGTCAAAGCCAGCCCCCGACAGCATCCGATTGAGCTGGTCGCGAATGTTGCGCTCAAACGTGGAAAACGGAGTCGTGATGAGGTCGAACCTGCCCATGCGGTACTGATCGCGGCGCGGCAGGCCCGGCTTGCAAGGCGTTCGCAACATGAACAACACCATGGGTTCTTGCGGATTACTCGGAAAATGGTAGCCGTCCAAGCTCACAGGGAAATCGAGCATGGTGAAGCTGTGATAGCTTCCCGGCGAGACGATCTGTCGTATGCCCAGCTTAGGGAACGCGGTCCAGTTGCGGATCGCAACATGCGTGTATATGAAAGGCTCCTTGACGCAGTAGTGCAGAGCTTCCTTTTGCTGTTCCGGCAGCTCGGGACAAAGATATGGAACCATGCTGTTGTAACACGCAAGGATGCACGCCTTCCCTTTTACGCGCTGGAGTTTCCCTTTTTCGACGTAGGAGACCTCAACGCCTTTGGCCGAATCGGGTGCTTCTGAGTTCTGCGCATGAACAACGGCAGAGTTCAGGCGAATTCGGATGGGAGAGGAGGGCTGGTCAAGTTTGTCGTAATCGACGCGCGCGGTGACTATGTCTTTCATGGTGTGGCCGGGAATGGATTCCGGGACGAGCGCGCGGACCAGCATTCGCGCAATCGAAGCATTACCATCAGGAAAATGAAAGATGTAGGGCTCTTCCTTTTCTTGCTCTCCACCCAAATCCAGCCCGTCGAAACCCGC
>JAJRCO010000264.1 GCA_028678905.1 Methanomicrobiales archaeon | reverse complement strand
TGTAGCGTACTCAATCCATCTTCCGAGGGATTATCATGGTCCTTGGGGGATACCTTTATGTACGATGATAGCCTTTCGCATCAACTGGCGATCAAGATGATCGGTGAACAGATTTGGGAACTAAAAGGTAAAATTGTGGGACAGCGCCTCGCCAAACATTATGACGGGGAAATGAAGCTCGAGAGGACCATTGAGGCAAAAGGAATGGTTCTTGGAGAAGAAGTTACCTTCCTGGCTACGACCTGGTCCAAGGAAAGACCGCAGGGAGGCATGTTGACAATGGGCCAAGGCATCATGATGACCAAGAAAGGTGAAAAGGCCGTGCTGAAGGGTTCTGGCATCAGTACGTCGAAAGCAGGTCCCGTAGGAAGCATCCGCGGGGCCCGTTACCTCCAGTCTAGCGCACCTTCACTTTCCCGGCTCAATAACGTGGCCTTAGTCTTTGAGATCGAGATCGGTGCGGACGGTTCCTACAAGGACAAGACATGGGAATGGAAATAATGTCAATTAAAAAACTCAGAACCGTTAATTCCTCTCTTTTTACATTGGGAGTCAGGTTATAATCCGCTCCCTCTCATCGGTCCACAAAGTCATCGTAAAATTAAATATCGATAATGCCATGCAGGTCTGGATAACAAATTTTTATATTGAGTTGTCGTCGATGAACTTTTACCAGAAGTTCATTCTGGTAATAGGATAAGCACGGCGGAATTATCTACGATGGTACGTATTGTTTGATAGTTACTGGAACGGCAATCAAGGAGAGACAAGTTCTTCAGATCTGGAATAGGTGCAAGGCCGCGAACCAAAGCATGCCATTAGAGATTAATTCCTCCGTCTTTCCTCCTTTTTAAAGATATTCAAGATACTGCATCTTGACCCACCGCCTTCCTTATTACATTTAAATGAAGTTTCGCAATTCCTGGCCTTAGTGACGGTATGGCAACCTTTGAAAAATCGTAGAATTTTGGTAAAATCGCAAAAATTGAAAAGGGAGGGAATTGCCCGAATGCAGCCGTTGAGGATTGGCGATTCGGGTTAAAGTCCCCATTTAGATGCGTTCTTTTCATGTTTCTGAACCTCCATGAGGTTGTAATACGATGTATGGGCCAACTGTGCTTATTAAAACACTGCTGAGCCACCAACAGGATCTGCGCGATTCAGGTGAATCAATGATTAGTAGGACTTGCGAAAAATGAATAAAAATTCTATTTCGGAAGCTCAAAAACCTTCATTGCAGAGGGTGCATACTTTTTCACTTCTTGGAAGAAGTATTTAGTATACTTTGGGTCTGAATCAGCCATAGCTCCTTTAATCGTCTCTATCAACCAATGTGGCAGTTCAGGGTCATTATCAAGACAATTTTTAATCACCACTACCGTTTCATCCACATCAACATTTTTCTTCCATCGGTAAGGCATACTATTCTCCTCTTTTTACGCGGATATAGAGATTTAATGTATTTATTCTTTACCCTCCAGGAAAGTTATTTATTTTGAGTAAAAACAGGTGTATATCGTCAATACCCAAGGCAAGGGTATTGAAGATGGAGGAACTTTATGGATGACCCTAAACGGTATCGGCTCAGATTCTGGCGAGACTTTGACGAGATGATGGATGAGATGGACAAGAGATTTCGGGAGCTGATGGGGAGATTCGAATCGCAACGACTTCTGCCTGCTCCCGGATTTCAGCGCCGGTTGGTTCCCGCGTATCAGGGAACCTTTACTATCGATATAAAGGATCATGAGGATGAAGTGGTCGTGGTTGCCGATCTACCCGGAGCTACCAAGGAAGACATCACCATAAACCTCATCGACCCAAGAACCCTAAATATATGCTTCAAGCGCGAAGAGGAAAAAGAGGAGCAAGAAAAAGGATATTACCTGCAGGAACGCGTGCTAGGACAGATGGAACGGACTGTTACTCTTCCTACCGATATTACTACTGACGAGAGCAAAGCAACCTTCAAGAACGGAATCCTCGAGCTTCGGTTGAAGAAAATCCAGATTGCACCAGAAAAAAGAATCCTCATCGAATAATTTTTTTCCTTTTTACTATGCGGTAGCCGTCGTCTTTCTACTTTAACAGAACTATCACCCAAAACCTTATCATGAACCTGTCTCCATAAAGACCGCAGACGTAACGGGATGCATCGTCGGGGAGAGGGTTCGATCAGTCAAACGGGGTAATCTCGCTAGGTGGGGGTGGGGTTACCAGACCAGCAAGGCGATTAATACCACTTGGTTGGATTTACTTTTTCTCTTCTTCTTGGCATCTTATCTCACTGCGTCTTCGAGGTAATAGTTGTGCCAGATGTCTGTTTTGGATTTGAGGCTCACCAGCCCTACCGTTTGAAACGTCACTTTTCTCCGAATCCAACGGTTAAATCGGACGAACTAATGGATCTCTACTTTGACGAAGAAAACAAGGAAATACTTTCACGAGTCGTACAGAGATGTTACACCCCCATGAGTTCCACTCTCTTGAGTATGCTCGATGAGGGATTCCGCTGTGCGTTCTCTTTTTCGGGCATCCTCATCGATCAGCTGGAACGGTGGGAACCGGACACGCTGGAGCTCTTCAGTCAGATCGCTCGGCATCAGAGAACCGAACTCGTTGCTCAGCCTTATTACCATAGTGTTGCCAGTTGCTTCGATGGAAAATGGGAATTTAAATCACAATTGCGGAAACACCTGGATCTCCTCCAGGACCAATTCAAACGACGTCCTTTGATCTGTATGAACACTGAGCTGATGTTAAACAATGAGATTGCCGGTGTGATACAGAGATCGGGCTTTCGGGGAGCCCTTACGGAAGGTGTTCCTCATATCTTAAGCGGACGGAGCTCGAACCACCTCTACCTATGTCGGGATGTTCCTGTCCTTCTTAGAAACCCTCATCTCTCTGACGATATTACCCTCCGGTTTGTAGATTCCTCGTGGGATCAGTATCCCCTCACCGCCGATAAGTATGCAGCCTGGCTTGCCTCTTCACCGGGAGAGGTTATCACCATATTCCTTAATTATGAGACCTTTGGAGAGCATATCGACGGAGAAACGGGTATCTTCAACTTTTTAAAGCATTTGCCAGAGCAGTGTCGGGAGCAGAATATCGACTTCATCCTCCCCTCAGAAATCATTGAAAAGTATGCCGCGGTAGATACTCTCGATATTCCCATGACTATTTCCTGGGCAGATGCTGATAAAAGTACTTCAGCCTGGATGGGGAATGAACGGCAGCGCACTGCCTATGCTGCGCTCCAGAGTGCAGAGAACTATGTAAAGGATGCCCCCCTATACTGGCGTTATCTTCAGGCGATTGATCACTTCTATTATATGGCGTCGCGGTATGGGTCCGGCGGAGAGCCACACACCTATCGTGCCCTTGAGGATCCGGAACAAACATTGGAGACATTCATGCGCGTGCTCGCAGATTATGAAGAGAGGGCAATTCCTTCGATGAAAGATTCAGAATCCGCACGAATTCTCCGGGCACTCTACCCAGAACAGGCATTCCAGTTCACCAGTCCGACAGGTTCTGTTGGACATGCTGCGTATAACTTGGCGCAGTTCCAGGATCAGCTCGAGGTAATACCCAAGGATTCCATTCAGTACCACCAGGAACGCAGAGATTTCTCACGCTGGATTCGGGAGACGCTTACGGATCCTGACCTTGCAGAAGCGATAGGAGAATGTACGGAAAGGCATGAGTTAGTCTCGATTCTCGGAACCCGTATAGAAGAACTGCGGAATCGTTTAAATTAATATAACTTTTTTATGATCGCTCATCTCTCTCATGTGCCTTCCCTTATTCGCAGCATTCTGTTATGACTATGAACATATAACGAAAATGGATTTCTACAATTCTTGCTCCAATTGGAAACGGAATCCAAATTTTGACAAATTCTATCTTTCAGCATCGTTATTAATTCACCGAATTTTCCCCTCAAATACTTTTAATCTCTGCTCTGCTGGGCTACACTCATCGGGTAAGAAAATTGTAAGGCTGGATGAGTGGTCTCAAGAGGCGGCGGCACAGGAGAGATCTTGACCACCTCGTCTGGTGGCGGGATGCCTGCTTGGCAGCGCCGGCTTTGTTCCGATGGATACGGTGAAAGAGTACGCGAACGCGGGCAAAGAGAATGCGAAAATACTGAGCTTCGTCGACCCGGCCTGGAGACCTGAGAGAGCGCAGATCCTCGGCTGAGAACCTTCTTTTTAGAGAGCTTCAGCAAGATAGGCAGGGAAGAGGACCCAACTCGACAGCGTTTGCGACCGTGCCCGGACAACTCAGGGCTTTTCAAGCTGACCGACGGTAGTCGGGTACGTCATCTTGAACCTGATCAACGAACGAGACCATCTATCATGGCTATCCATATAAGGGTTTTATCCCGGTACCGTGGCAAAAAAAGTGTATCGTGGATTGAATATCACTACCCTTATTATCTGCGATATCGAGAAGCATCATAGACAAATAAGGATGGAAAAGTACATGGCAGCCGAAAAGAAACTCCCCCTCCTTTTTACGACCTACAAATTCAGGAGTGGAACGAATCTCACCGTGCGACGAGGACCACAATGGGCATCGAAAATGGGCGTGGGGGACACCATCTGGCTGCAGTCACGTGAGGGAGGAGAGCAGAGAAAAGCACTCGTGACAGGATTGAAAGTGAAGCGGTTCCGGGACATTCGGGAGCAGGATCTTTCCGTAGAGCATGATCCCCAGTGCCGAAGCTGGAATGACCTCTTCGCCACCATGAAGAAGCTCTTCGACGATTTTGATGAGATGGAAATCGTTACCATGATCTATTTTACCGTAGATGAGGAGTAACGCCCGCATCCTACATGGAGGATTCCCCTCTGGTGGGTTTACGGTATCCTGATCTTCCAGTCGTATCCCCATAATGAAGATTGACGAGATTTAGTACTAACGGTCTTCGTTCCTGATCGAAATGAATTTCATTCCCTGTGTCATGGATCAGCTGAGGAAGCGTTGTGGAATCAGTCGACCAGGAGAATATCTACAAAGAATCGCTCCAGCTGCATGAAAAACATCGGGGAAAACTGGAGATCCACTCCAAAGTCCCCCTGGAGAACCGGAGGGATCTCTCCCGAGCCTATACCCCAGGTGTCGCAGAAGTATGCCGGGCCATTCAGAAAGACAGGAATCTTGCTTACCGGTATACCCTCAAGGGAAATTCCGTGGCGATAGTTACTGATGGATCTGCCGTCCTGGGACTGGGTAACATCGGAGGTTATGCCGCCATTCCCGTAATGGAAGGCAAAGCGATCCTGTTTAAAAAATTTGCCAATATTGACGCCTTCCCCATCTGTTTTGACGGCTACCACACCGACTTTGTGGACGAGGTGCGCAACATCTCCCCGGTTTTCGGCGGGATCAATCTGGAAGATATCGCGGCCCCGAAATGTTTTGAAGTGGAGGAAGCCCTCCAGGATATCGGGATCCCCGTGATGCATGATGACCAGCATGGCACCGCCATTACCGTTCTTGCCGCTCTCATCAATGCCTGTCGGGTGACCAAAAAGAGCTTCGAGGATCTGGACATTGTGATCTGCGGTGCGGGTGCCGCCGGTTACGCGATCGTGCGCCTGCTGGGGTGCATTGGCTACAGTCCCCACGTCTGCCAGAGGGTGCGGGACATTGTGGTCGTCGACACCAAGGGGATCATTCACCGGCAGAGAGAAGGCCTCTACACCAACAAGTACAAGTTCATCCTTGCCGATGAGACCAATCACTCCGGGAAAACGGGAACACTCGCGGACGCCGTGGAAGGAGCAGATGTGCTCATCGGAGTCTCTGCTCCTAATCTGTTCACCCGGGAGATGATCCGGTCCATGAATGACGACCCCATTGTGTTTGCGATGGCGAATCCGGTTCCGGAGATGATGCCCAACGTTGCCAAAGAGGCCGGCGCTGCGATTGTGGGGACCGGCAGGAGTGATTTTCCTAATCAAATCAACAATGCGCTCTCTTTCCCGGGAGTATTCCGGGGAGCCCTGGACGCATTCGCCACTAAAATCAGCGATGAGATGAAGGTTGCCGCTGCCCATGCGATAGCAGATTACGTGCCCAAACCTCACCGGGAGCATATCGTACCTCCCCTACTCGATCGAGAGGTATCCAAGAACGTCGCCGAAGCGGTGAAGGAGGCCGCGATCGCATCGGGTTGTGCGAGAGAGTTTTAGCCAACACCCGTGTATGAAGAGGATGGTGAACTAACCAGATCTCACTTTCTAAAAAAAGACACCTGTAGGATCTCGCCGCTGAAAGAATTAGGTCTGGACTAGTTTGCACCAGTTCTTCCTTTCTCTCTCACAAGCCGTTTCAATTCGATCCTCATCATCCATAGAGATACTTACGGACCCGCTCGCCGATTGCATGTTCTCTCTGTTTCAGCACAGCGAGATCCGTCATTCCCTCCTGATACGAGGCAAAGAGAAAATAGACAAAGTCCACCGTCAGATCTATGACCTCTTTTTTAAACCTGACCTCGATGGTGGTATCCCCGATAAATCCTTTGATGGAGAACCAGTCTGGCTTGTCGAACTTATAGAATCCATCGCCGACTTCGGGGAGTGCTTCGACCTGCCCAAAGTTCCCCAGATACGCAAAAAAATCCTTCGTTACCGGGGTTTCAAGGAGGAACTCCTTCATAAAGGAGCCATCCGTGCAGACTTTATGCCGGACCGATCGAAGAATCCGCATTCTCGGCAATCTCCCGTACGGCACTCGCGGCAATCCGGCACTCCTCATCTGTAGTGAACCAGGATATACTGAGCCGTACACAGCCTTTTCCCTGGTCGATCACCTGGTGCACAAGGGGGGCACAGTGAAGCCCGGTCCGTCCAACAATTCCATAGGCCCGGGCTAAGATGAAGCCCATATCGTCGTTTTCCACCCCTGCCAAGTTGAAGGAGAGGATGGGCAGCGAGGGACGGTCATTATAGATGGTGATGGTGGGCGTTTTCCTTAACTCGTTGACCAGGTATTCTGTCTGGCGCTCTGCCTTCGCTGCGATGGTATCCAGACCCGTTGACCGTATATACTTCACACCCGCCGCAAGGGCGGCCAGACCGGGATAGTTAGGGGTCCCTGTCTCAAACCGCTCTGGCATACCTCTGGGATGGAGGAGGGAGAAAGAGTCGGTACCTGTCCCTCCGAACCGCACCGGGGAGACCGATTCGGGGTCCCGGAGGTAAAACCCGCCGGTACCCGGGATTCCGAAAAGGCCTTTATGTCCGGTGAAGACATACGCGTCGACCGGCAGGTTCCGCAGATTAATGGGAAGATGACCGGTGGTCTGGGCTCCATCGACAATGAAATAGATCCCGTGATCATGCAGAATATCGCCAATCGCCTGGATATCCTGCACGGAACCAAGGACGTTGCTCCCGTGGGTCATGACCATGAGCCGGGTGTCGGGTGTGATGGCCGCTTCGACACTGTGGGGACTCACCAGACCTTCTTCGAATGGGAGGATGACCAATCTGATGCGACCTTGTCGCTGGTATTCATGAAGCGGTCTTAGTACCGAGTTATGTTCAAGCCGGGTCGTAAGTACATGATTTCCATCCCTTTTGTCCGCAAGAAATCCCTGGATAAGCAGGTTCAGGGAATCTGTCGCGTTCGCGGTAAATACCACCTGTTCCGCGGGATCCGCGGCCAGGAAACGGGAGAGCTCCTCGCGTGCGAGCGTGAGATAATCCTCTCCCTGGCTGCCGGTGGTTCTGCCGGACCCGAAGACCGGCAGCGAAAGAGACTGCTTAATCGCCTCCAATACTTCCGGGGGCTTTGGCCAGCTTGTCGCGGCGTTGTTCAGGTAAATGAGGGATGAATTCTGCACCATGCAACCGTTTCAGATTGATTGGGCGACTGGGACTAAAAAGAGATTGCTCGGATCTTTCGCGTAATATATGCGATTCAAGGGGAGGGGGATCACCCACATGGAGCATCCTCTCTATCCGATACAGGCATCCGCCGTGGAATTACCCGCGGCATCCTTCGAAGGATTAACTCAGGCTGAAAGGAGACCTTTCGCAAAGGCCTGTGCGTTCTGCAGATCCTTTTCATCGGGGTGTCCTTTGCTGGTGAAAGTGAATCCGAGGAAGCCAGCCTGACCGGGACACTGGAACTCGCCCACGATGTGGTACCCTTTCGCGGTTAATTTCTCCCGAAGAAGCCGGTGGTACTCTTCCTTTGGCTCTCCCGAGGTGGAGAAGATGAACGCCTTTTTGTCCGTCGGGGTCATCTTCTCGATAAAGGTGAAGATGGACCGGTGGGGCTTGCCTGCGTAGATGCCCGATCCGAAACCGATCAGGTCATAGTTAGTCAGATCCTCGATGTGGGCATCCTTCACTTTTACCGCTGTCGCCCCTGCGGCTTCGGCTATCGCCTTCGCAATCTTCTCCGTGTTCATGCGGTGATATGACTTGTAGATGATCAGAATTTTCATAGGTCACCCTTTCGATATACCGGATCAAGATCTTCATAATCTTTACGAAAGCCTGGAACAGCTGATCCAAATCGTGAAACGGGGCTATTTTTAAAATGTAGCGGTACTTTGTTTTGGGCTACCTGATTAGGAACCGGACCGCGGATCAGAAACTACTTGAAAAAAGACAGTAGTAATGTCAATTCAGCGGAATCAAATTGACTCCACTGAAAAGATGGTATTTAAATCACGATGGGAGATGTAATTAATGGGGATAATAAAAAAAATCCAGCGCTGGTTAAGGGATCCCCGGAGATCCCCCAAAAGGAGACCAGTAAATCAACGATCACCGGTACCCCTTCTCACCACACAGACCGTCACCGGTAACTATTCCGAGAAACACGAGCAGCGGTCTACAGAGAAACCTGCTTCCGAGAGAGACGAAATCTCACGCCGTATGAAGGAAATGGTTAACCGCAGTACGGAACTGCGCGATGCGAAAAAAGTCTGCAGTCCTCAGAACCTGGGCGTTTATGAAGAACGTGTTAGCACACGTCTGGCAAGAGTGCCGAATAAAAATCCTCGTTCGAATACCCGTGAGCAGTGAAAAGCGACGCTCTGGTTTACCCTTTTTTTATCATCAGTTCACATGGAAACCCCGATTCCTCTCGATCACCATAAAAAATTGATCCCTTCCCGCGGACCCCCTGCAGTCCTTCCGATGCTGCCGTCAGGAGATACTATTCCACTATGGTTTGATCACACGGCAAAGGTCCCGTCCCGCTGGAGAATGCACTGCTATGATGAGCTACGGGATCACACCATCTTATAGCAGTTTGGTCTCTTCGGTCGGTTTCGGCACCTTGATCACCAGCACCCGAAAGACCGATCCACTCTCGTTGATCCACCGGTGCGGGATTCGGGCCGGACTCTCGATCAGGGTATCCTTCCCCACCGTTGCCCGCTCTTCTCCAATTTCAACCGTGCCGGTGCCCTCAAGCACGTAAAAGATAACATCCACGGGGGTCATGTGCCTCTTCAGCGATTCTCCTGGCTGCAGCGTGATCATGACCACAGCCGCATGGGGACCATCGGAGAGTTTTCGTGCATCAACATGGTGGGGGTTTGGAGAGCTCGGGGTTTTCGTCGCTTCAATAATCTTCATCATTCACTCCTTTACTGACTTCCTCTTCAACAATTTTTTACATTACTTTCGGGCAGAGCGACCCTTTTTGTCCAGCCTGATCAGATGTGCTCTGTTGATCATCTGGCCGAATAATTGGTAATGCCCAGAGGTAATGAAAGGCAAGGTGATAAGTATCGCCATCCGATTCTGGTCCCGCGTGTAAATAAACATTGATTCCCTGTCATCTGCAATAAAAATACACTCAAGGGTGAAGACAGCGCCTTCCTGCCGAATAGGTGTCAGGAAGATCTTCTCAAACACATTGACTTCAAAATTATTCCGGAGCGTATCGGCTTCATAAAATAAAGCTCTCGCTATTACCGGTAGAGTTCCCGCAAATCCTTTGGGTAAGAGGATTTTTACTGGATGATTCCTTGCGACGGATGCTACTGGACCTTGGAATTTTTTTAAGGTTTCAATGTCGAAACAAACGATGATAAGTTCTCTGGTGATCCTTTCGCCAAGCAATTCAAGGTTCCGTTCTATGGTCCAATCACTATGAACGTACCATATCGGTGAATAGGCCTGCTGATCGTTAACAGATAGTGATTCCAGTGTTTTTAGGCTTTTTTCCGCAGCGGTATCGAGATCTTTTTTCAGAAAGGATATGACCGTTTTCGGATGCACCGCAGCATACATCAGGGGACTTCCCTGTCGTATGTTAATGAACCCCTTTTCGGCAAGTGCATTCAGGACGTCATATACTCGAGGGCGAGGCACCATACTGACTTCGTGGATTCGGCGGACATTGGCTTCACCGAGGCCGACGAGGGCGACGTATACTTTTGCCTCATATTCTTTGAGTCCGAGCTTAACAAGACTTTCAATAGCTGGATCCATTTGTTACTTTGTAAGGGACAACAGAATTAAATAGTTATCTATTCCAGCATAATGCATGACCCCAACAACCAATGAAAAAGCGAACATGGCAGTAGTGCGAAAATTTTTCGAGGTCGGGCCATCAAAAGGTGACCTTGCAGCGGCTGACGCACTTCTCCATCCCGAATTTTCCCTGCACACACCTCTGCCGACACCCGGACCCGGGATTGAAGCGATGAACAACGTGATCACAACCTGCCGTGCGGCCTTTCATGGCCTGAACGTGACTATCGATGACCTCATGGCAGATGGGGATAAGGTGACAGCCCGTTTCACCGCACGCGGCACCCACAACGGGGAATTTATGGGCCTTCCACCGTCGGGAAAAGCGATCACGATGACCGGCATCGAGATTTTCCGCACAAAGGAAGGAAAGATCGCCGAGCTGTGGGGCGAGGCGAACTTCATGGGGCTGATGCAGCAGCTGGGCATTTTGCCGAGTTCGATGTAATCAAACGACCTACCCGGCAACTACCATGGTCATTGAGGAGCCCGAAGAAGAACATGGGCGGAAGACAAAGTAAGGAGATGAGACCGTCGAATTGAGATCCCGCATAACACCCGGCAGCGAACAAGTGGGAGAAGAAAGATTATTCCTATCGATGAGGAAAGTGCACCGGTTGCGGTCAATGCATCCCTTTTTGTCCTGATTGAGCTATCCCGGTAATTGAAAGAAAGGCACGCCTGATAAGACGATCTCTTCTGCGACAGGCTTGGAGCCTGTACAATGATGTGCCAAGAGGGAGCGATCACCGCCATTGAGCGGGAGGCAGAAGCTTTGATGAGAAGTGATGGAAAATACTTGTTGTAGAGCGGATGGATTTACTTCCCAACCGCCCGCTACGTCGTTCTGGAATAATAATCGAGGAACCTTTGAGATCGTTACAATCGTTTTAATATGGCTTCAAGTACTTTTCCATGGCCTTTTAACACCCGCGTTATCCCAGTATGCACAACACATACGAACAGTAACGTACATCTTTATTTGTTCATTGTTGCAGTACCTCTTGGTTGTCGCATCGGCTTTAGGTCCGCCGGGAAGCGTGATTAGATCAGCTTTCTTCGCTCTCGCCAGTTCATCCTTATTTCTCGGATCAATACCTCCTTCCTCATTTAGTTCTTTTGGGTCCACCGCTTTTTCCTGATCGGCCACGAATATGCAGTTATAGCAGTTAGTACCAGTGACTTTTTCCATCTTTTTCTCGTTCTTCACCATTGAGGACCTCCAGCTTTTTTTGTAAATGATACAGGTACCACTTAAATATATCTATCGTCACGGGGGTTATTGATGGCGAGAACTTGTTTTCCCTGTTCTCGGTATGGATGGCTCCCGTCTACTCTTGATGCATCGAAAAAGTCTTCATCCCCGGCAGGCAATCACCCATACAGTATGGATTTTTTTGAGGAGGCCTACCACAATACTCCGCCATGGGATATTGGGAGATCCCAACGGGAGTTCGTGCGCCTCGAGGAATCAGGGAAGATCTCCGGCGACGTGCTGGATGTGGGGTGCGGGACCGGGGATAATGCCCTTTTCCTGGCGGGCCGTGGCCACGATGTTTGGGGAGTGGATTCGGCACCGGCGGCGATCGAGATCGCCCGGAGGAAGGCGGAAGAACGAGGCCTTGCTGTAACGTTCCTGGTTAAGGATGCCCTCAACCTGCGCGAGATCGGCAGAACTTTCGACACCGCAATCGATTCCGGCCTGTTTCATACCCTTTCCGACCCCGATCGCCCATGTTTTATCCAGAACTTGTCCGAGGTCCTGAAACCGGGAGGGATCTACTTCATGCTCGCCTTCAGCGAGCTGGAGCCGGGAGGATATGGCCCCCGCCGGATCACAAAAAAGGAGATACAGGCTGCCTTTTCTGATGGGTGGAGAATCAATGAGATCCGGGCCGCCGTCTTTGAGAGTCGCACAAGACCAGAAGGTTCCCGGGCCTGGTTGTCATCGATCACCAGGGTCTGACTCCCCGGTCCAGTGGTAGTACGAGGAAGTCGCTAGTCAATAGTGTGGATACAGGGAGAGAGTCGAGGTGGGGATGCGTACTTTACTCGATACCAATGTCGGTAGGTCGTGAGCAGAATCCACAGGAGCGAGATTTCACCAGATTCGGACCAGAGCCTCATCGTATATAGAGATACTCCCACAGGT
>JAJRCO010000337.1 GCA_028678905.1 Methanomicrobiales archaeon | reverse complement strand
TCGGCTTTGGTTACCACGGGTTCCGCGATAGCACATTTTGTGCGTTCAGCGGCGAAGCCCTGCGCCAGACGAACTCGGCGGACCTGCCGATCACGGTGAAGGCGTCGATCGTCATGGGCGAATACATAACGCGGCGCACCGGCGGGCGGTTTTATGCCAAATCGTCGAACCTGGTGCAGTGGCTTCGCGCCGAGTACGACCGGGCGCTCGATACTTTCGACGTCTTGGTCATACCGACGCTGCTCACCACAGCGCCTCGCAATACCGGCCTCGAGGGCGTTGAGCTGATCCACCGCGCATGGGGAATGGCGCAGAACACGGCAGCGTTCAACATGACTGGCCATCCGGCATTAGCCTTTCCGGTCGGACGCGTTGATGGCCTTCCGGTGAGCCTGATGGCCATCGCCAAGCACTTTGATGAGCCGGTGCTGTTCCGCCTGGCTCTCGCCTTTGAACAGAACGTGAACTGGCTTAAGCAGTGACTCGGGGCTCCGGGGTGCGCAACCTTTGCAACAGCCGCTAATGTCGAATGGGGGAGTGATCATGGCTAGTAATACTGATGACCGCGTCAAAGAGACACTCGGACGAATTCAACGCGAGGAGCTTAAGGGCGATTTGGCCCAACACATACAGCATGTCGCCGAACTTGCGCCCGAGATGTTTCAGTCCTATACCGAATGGCGCGAGGCCGTGCTGAAAGACGGCGCCCTCGCGCGGAAAATCAAGCTGCTGATTACGGTTGGCATCATGACCGTCCTGCGTGCGGATGATGCACTCACTTTGTACTCGCGCATCGCGCGGAACGCTGGCAGCTCGCGCGAGGAACTGCTGGAAGCGATGGCGGTCGGTGCCCTATTTTCCGGAGGTCCAGGCCTGGTCGCGATGGCGAACGCAATCCGCAACATCGAACGCGAGGTGAAGCTGTGAGTGGGCCGTTCGAAAGCCGAGTTGTGCTCATCACCGGCAGCGGCAAGGGCTTGGGCCGCGCCATGGCATTGGGGTTCGCCTCGCGTGGCGCCACGGTCGTCGTGAACTACAAGCAAGATGAAACGGCTGCGAACGC
>JAJRCO010000363.1 GCA_028678905.1 Methanomicrobiales archaeon | reverse complement strand
ACCCCGGTCATCACACATGGGGTGCTGGAAGTGACCTTCCGTAAGGCACCTATTCGTGAAAACATCATTGACTAATTTTTCTTTTGGGTAAGGTCCCATTTTAGCCCCTAACTTTCTTTATAGCGTCTATTCTAAAAATCACGATATGAGGCGAGAATAAGAAATAAAGACTTCTCATAAAAATTCTCAGGATAGACTTCTCACTTTTTCCAATCGTGATTGAGTTCGATTTTTTATTCATAAATTTTCCGTCCATGATTCAAAGATAATTTGGGGGCAAAAACGGGACTATACCCTTTCTTTTTTATACTCAATGAATCCACTCACGGAGTAGCGTGAGGTACAGTTTCAGAAATCCAACAGCTCCGGATATTCACCAAGCTAATCCTGGAACGCGTTTCTTAAACAGGAGAGATTGAAGTCCGATCTTGCGAACTGCACCAGCACTGCCTATCTGATCTGAAAAACCGGATCGCCCCAACTTTTTACGAAAGAATAAGATATGGTGCAACAACTCTATAATCGTTAAAGGACCAGTTGATGAATTGTATGGCAAAGATCACCATTTCCCTTATTAAGGCCGACATCGGGAGTCTTCCCGGGCATTCCCATACCCACTCCCTAATCCTGGAGAAAGCCGCAAAACTACTGAAGGAAGCAGAAGGAACCCTCCTTATCGACTCCTTCGTGACCCATGTTGGAGACGACCTGCAGCTGCTGATGACCCATCGGAGAGGAGAAGACGATCGGGATATCCATGAGCTGGCCTGGAATACGTTCGTTGCCTGTGCAGAAATGGCGAAAGAGATGAAGCTTTACGGCGCTGGGCAAGATCTCCTCAGCGACGCATTCAGCTGTAATGTAAAGGGGATGGGACCGGGAGTCGCGGAGATCGAATTCGAAGAGAGGAAGAGCGATCCCCTACTCGCCTTTATGGCCGACAAAACCGAGCCGGGGGCCTGGAATTTCTTCCTGTACAAAATGTTCGCCGACCCCTTCAACACCCCCGGTCTGGTGATCGATCCCCAGATGCACGACGGATTTATCTTTGAAGTCCACGACGTGAAGATGAAACGGAAGATAAGATTCAGGACACCGGAAGAGACGTATAGCCTCCTTGCCTATATCGGTGCACCCTCCCGTTATGTGGTGAAGTACGTATGGCGCAAAGACGGATTGATCGCCGCATCAACCAGTACGCAGCGTCTAAGCCTCATCGCTGGACGTTACGTCGGGAAGGACGATCCGGTGATGCTCGTCCGTGCACAGAGCGGACTCCCCGCGGTCGGAGAGGTCATCGAACCCTTCGCAACGCCGGTGATCGTGGCTGGTTGGATGCGGGGTTCCCATCACGGACCCTTGATGCCTGTCGGCCTGATGGATGCAAAATGCACCCGTTTCGATGGACCGCCCCGGGTGATATGTATGGGCTTTCAGATAAATGAAGGAAAACTTCTCGGACCGACGGATATGTTTGACGATCCCGCGTACGACCGGGTACGGGATAAGGTGAACGATCTCGCCGATTACCTGCGTGCCCATGGACCCTTCGAACCGCACCGCCTCTCCCTCGACGAGATGGAATATACCACCCTTCCCGACGTTGAGAAGCAATTGAAGGGTCGCTGGGAGAATATCCCCGAGACCTGGTAGAGTACCCCGACTTTTTTTTCATTGGAGTTCCTGGTGTAAGATGTAAGAGATCCCGATTTGCAGGACCGCATGATCCGATTGTCCCATTTTCGGGACGTATTCCCCCCATCAGTCTCGAGACCCCCTTAGGCGTCCTTCGTCCCCCGGATGACCAATAATGAGGATTGATTTGAAAGTATCACTATCGAGAATTGGATAACTCCGTTGAGGGATGTAATCGCATGTTTTTCTGCACATCAGCGATCAGGATAGACCTTTGTATTTAACGGTCTGAATCATTTATCGACATCTCGGTGATGCTAACTTCGATAATCCAAAATTATATCATGTTCCATTCACCACATAACGGAGATGGCGGTCAGCATCGTTTTACCCATAAAAAAAGTATTCGGCCTCGTGGACACGAAAGTTGTCGTCGAGATCAAGGATGAAAAAAGGAAACTGCAGGGGAGACTCATCGCTGTCGATGAATACCTGAACCTGCACATGGAAGAAACGATAGAATTCGTGGACAACCAGAGAGGACGGAATCTGGGAACCGTCGTAATCCGGGGCAACAATATCCTTACCATCGCCCCGGTGATCTTATAGATAGTGATATGGCATCCGTCGAAGAAGAAGCCCTGCGCATCATCCAGTGTACTCCCGGGGGAGTGCTGCAGAGCGAGCTGTGGAAGATCCTGAAGATTGACAGCAGGAAATGTTCCCGCGTCGTGAAGAAACTCCTGGACATGGGACTGATCGAGCGGGTCGAGCATCGGAGCGACGGTATTAAAACCTTCATCCTCCGGGGAAAGAAAAAGACGGTGGACGCGTGTCTTCTCCTGGCTGAACAGGAGCTGGTTCCCTGTATCGCCTGCGACCGTGAGTGCATTGTCGAAGAATGCAACCTGATTGTAGACTGGATGTACCAGCTCGCCATTGAGGAAGCGAAGAAGTAACGCCGATCCATTTCATAGCTATTCATTATCTTTTCCTCCCATCACCGGTGAGTGCACCTCTCTTCCGATTACGGCGTATCTCCTGCTATTGCTACCGTCCTCATGGTAGCGCTTACGCTTCTTCTCGCCCTCCTTGTCCTTCTCCTGTTCTCTCTTCCCTCCTCCTGGCAGACGGGAGAGCCTCCTGCTATTTTCGTGATCCACTCTATCGAGCACCGCAGCGACCGGGAGCCTCACGCGCTGAATTTTGACAGCCGGGTGATCCTCGTGCACAACGGGACCAGCACCTACCAGAATTCCAATCTGTACGCGATATTCTACCGAAACCAGGTGCCGCTCTATGCGGCGATCTCCACTCTCAACGGGTACGACTTTATATCAACACGCCATTATGGAGTCCAGTGGATGGGAGGCTCCGGCTGCTCTGATTCCACATGGACCCCTGGTGAATCGACGGTTATCGATTTCGCGGACGGAACCTTTCACCAGGGAGACCGCGTGCAGGTCGACATTCTCGAGACCGCGTCCAACCGGACGATTTCACGCCACCGGTACAGTGCGTAAAGGTAAGAGGTATGGGACCTTTCAATTAGGGACTTTCCTGATACTTTGAGAAAACTGTGGATATTCTGCAAAAGTGGATTTGAAAGATATTATCGTTATTGGGGAGCGATGAGGGACTTCACATTTTCTTTACCCACATCAAACACGAATGTCGTTTTGGGCAGGATAAACGTGAACCGGGAAATCTGATCGCTAGTTAGGACCTACAGAAAAAAGATCGCGATCAACTCTCACATATGATTTCCAAGAATGGTGAGAACATTCCTCAGCCGATAGTTCTTCATGATCGTCCCCAGTTCGTCGAGGGCATAGTCCCGTACCTCCTGGTCTCCCCGCGTATGTGCAGAAACGGCGATATCTACGAGCTGGAGGAGAACGATGAAACTCCGGTTCATATCGTTTGGACTGGCTGATGACACAAATCCACCCTAGGTGAATTGTTTTATCCGGGCAGTCTTAATACTAGTGAAAGAATCGTCGCCGGTCATGGATAAGGGGTGATTACGTTTTCTATTTTTT
>JAJRCO010000368.1 GCA_028678905.1 Methanomicrobiales archaeon | reverse complement strand
CTGAACCATATCCGGCAATGCTATAAGGATGAGCGCTATACAACGGGATGTCATGAATCGGGGGGAAGAGTACTACACGAAATCGCTGCGGATCGCGATCGGGGTCACCCTGGGTATCCTCGTTCTCGAAGTAGCAGGAGGTTTTATCTCAGGCTCCCTCGCGCTGCTCAGCGATGCCGGGCATATGCTGGTGGATGGACTATCCCTCGGACTCTCACTCGGTGCAACGATTATCGCACATCGTCTGCCCTCTAAGGGACAGACCTTCGGTTTCCACCGGGTGGAAGTGCTCGCCGCACTGGTTAACGGGGTGATCCTGTTCATACTCTCCGGGGTGATCCTGTACGAAGCATATCTCCGTATTCTGGACCCGCAACCGGTGGACAGTGGAATCATGTTCGTTGTCGCCGTGATAGGATTGCTGGCAAACCTGGGAGTCGCGTACGGACTTACAGGAAGCCACGACCTGAACATACGGGGGGCATTCCTCCACGTGCTCGGGGATGCCCTGTCCTCCGTGGCGGTGGTCGCGGGTGCGATCGTGATCACATTCACCGGAGTTCTCCTCATCGATCCCTTCCTCTCTGTTATCATCGTACTGGTGATCCTTGTTTCCACCTACCGCCTTGTCCGGGAGAGTGTCGCCATTCTTCTTCAGTACACTCCGGAGGATGTCGATTTCGATGTGATGGTAAAAGAGATGGAATCGGTGGAAGGTGTGGATGGTGTCCACAACATTCATGTCTGGGCGCTGTGCTCTCATATCAATGTCCTTGACGCACATGTATACAGCTGCGAGCAGAACGTCATCACGCTGGAACGGATGAAACAGGAGATCAAGAAACGACTCGAAAAATTCAATGTCCGTCACTCGACTCTGGAGTTTGAATGTGAAGAATGCAAGGACTGCCGCCTGGTCCGGGAAGTCGAACACCGGGACTGAAAATTACAGAATTATCGCCACTAACGATTTGTGCATTCCAGTATATCGTTCCCTTCTCCCTTCTTGACACCCCTTCGAATCTCCCATCCGTGAGTGACTAGTTCCGTCATGATCCCCCCGTTCTTCCCCCGGAATCTCCATCCGGGCTCTCTCACACGTCTCGAAGGGTAGTTATAATAGGCAAATGTATAACCTAGTATACATCAGCCATGAAACGCAACGTATTCTATGTCTTCGCGGGAATTGTTGCTCTTCTTGAGGTTGGACTGTTGTGGTTCGCCATCGATCTGAACAATGCTCTCCTCATCCAGGCTGGTCTGGTCGTTGGTATCATTCTTGTTTATCTGGCCCGGAGGACAGTGAGCGATGTGATCGAAGACGAGCGGTCCACCCTCATCTCGCAGAAATCCGCGTTGAGGACGCTGGAAATATTCTGGGTGATCTTTTTCCTGATCAGCATGGGTAGCGTGGTGATCGGGTTCAACAGGCCCTTTTTTCCTCCTCCCCCTCTCCCTCCCACAAGCTACCCGCACATCGGTATTTTTGGATTTTTCCAGCTGGCCTTTCTCTGTCTGATGATCTTCCTATATGTCGGATTCAAGATCTATTTCGCCCGCAAATACGGAGAGTTCGAAACCGATGAAGAATAAAATCAAGGTATACCGGGCGATGCACGATCTGACCCAGGACGCACTCGCAAACGCGGTGCATGTCACACGCCAGACGATCCTGGCCATCGAGAAGGGAAAATATGATCCTTCCCTTGAACTGGCGTTCAAGATCGCACGGTATTTTGGGGTAAATATTGAGGAGATCTTCATTTATGAGGAGATCCAAAAATAAATTTTTGTCCAAAGCACCCTGACCGCTTGCTAACACCATTCTTCTGCTTTTTTTGCCATCCTTTCTTTTGATCCCCTTCCTTCGTCGATTTTCTGCCATGTATATGCACAACAACCGCTTGAGATCATTCTCCGGAGACGATGTACCATGCAGTTCGCACATTCCAGAATCGGCCAGGTGGAAGGTTTGACTTCAGATTGCCATCTTGGCTGTAGCAATGTTACGCGACCTCTAATCTCCCGCTTTGTTCGGTTTCCCGCCCACCGGAAGACCAGACCGTCTCCTCCGCCGAATTCGCACTATCTTGATCCCTTCTGGGATAAAGAACGCGGTGGAAGATATCGCGATAACAATCCCCCAGTCCAGTGCCGAAAGGGAAACGGTGGAAAAAATCGTCTGCACAGGGGTCCATTCGGTGATCAGGATCTGGGACAGCACACCAAAAGCGATCGCCAACCAGAGCCAGCGATTCCGGAATACACCGGATTCGACAATCGATCTCTCTCCGGAACCACTCACGGCCAGGGCATAAAATTTCTGGAACAGGATGATCACGGAGAATGCCATGGTACCGGCTTTCAGTCCACCGATGGGACCTGAGTTTGTGTACCAGACAAAGACACCCAGCGTCCCCAGACCGACGAGCAATCCGGTGAAGATCATCTCGACCGATAACTTTCCATTCAGAATCTTATCGCGGGGATTGTAGGGAGGACGTTTCATAATGTCCCGGCTAGGAGGATCCATGGCCAGAGCGATTGCGGGGGGACTGTCAGTGACAATATTCATCCACAATATCTGGATAGGGGTAAGAGGGCTTCTCAATCCGGCCATGATCGCGAGGAGAATTGCGATAAGCTCTCCGATGTTACAGGAAATCAGGTATTTGACCGACTTCATGATGTTTTCGTAAATCACCCGCCCCTCTT
>JAJRCO010000378.1 GCA_028678905.1 Methanomicrobiales archaeon | reverse complement strand
TTTTCACCATACCTCATTTTGCCCGGTTCCTATCGAGAATTGTGCTCATCTGTTCTAAAGACCGAGCCTGTCCACCTGATGAGAAAGATACCTGGCGTGAGGGCAATCATCATCACATAAGATAGACGGCCCGTGATCTCTGCTGCGCAGGAGAGAGACCTGTGATTCGAATCCTGACTCTGATTATGGATAATTCAGCAGAAAAATACATCCGGGCACGGAAAAAGTGATAATTCCCGAAATTATTCCTGTTTAAGAATGACCCTGGATTTCCTTATTCTCCAGAAATAACCACAGGGAGAAAACCGCTCCGGTAAGAACCATGAAACCGGGCACCACCACAATCTGATTACTGGGTAATCCCCCTCCGAGAGAAATCGCACCTAACGGAATAATCACCGACATTACCAGATATGCCCGTGACCGGTACAACCAGGAGAATGGTAACAGATGTGCTCCGAAAATCACTGCGATGATCATCACCAGCTTTTCCGGTACGCCCGCAAACGCCCACACCGCAATCAGGAGATACAACACCTGATTAATCGAAAACAACATTCCCAGGGAGTGAAGGGGGTTGTCTTCCGGTGAAAATTCGGCACCGATAATTTTTGAAAAGACAAATGCCAGAGGGAGGAGCGGAACGGCACAAAAGAAGGTGATCAGATTTTTTGTCGGAATAGAGGGAAGGGGTAAAAGCCATATGACACCGATCGCACTCCATAGAACGATGGATGCGAGGATGAAAGACAGTCCCCGCTTGCTCCTTCGGGCGATATCCGTCCGCATGCGATCAATGGTCATACCCGGCCTTTTACTCTCGACAGAAGACATCATGATTGTTGCCTGTGTGTATGGGGTCATCACGGTAATAATGTGAACAGTCTGTCACCATACACCACAATTCTTTTCACCCCTCATGTACCTGTCATTGTTATGCGACTGACCTGGTTTGGGCATTCCTGTTTTCTCCTCGAAGGATCCCGAAAGGTGCTCATCGATCCCTTCTTCCCCTTCGGGAAACTTCCATCCGTGCAACCCGATATCATCGCGATCACCCACGGCCATAACGACCACCTGGGCGAAACACTGCGTCTGAATCGCAGAACGGTTGCCATCAACGAGATATCAAAGGCCCTCGCCCGGCATGGTCTGCAGACGGAGGGGATGAACATTGGCGGTACTATTAGCGTGGATGGAGTGACCTTCACGATGACTCCCGCACTCCATTCCGGGGGACTGGAGATGGATGGAACAATGGTTTATGGGGGAGGAGCTGCCGGATACGTCATCGGGATGGACGGACTGCAGGTGTATCACGCCGGTGATACCGGTCTCTTCTCGGACATGAAGCTGATCGGACAGCTGTACCGGCCTGACGTCGCCATCCTCCCCATCGGTGGAAAGTTTACGATGGGGCCTAACGAGGCGATGATGGCTGCCCAGTTTATCGGTGCCCCGCTGGTGATCCCGATGCACTACTCTACCTGGCCGGTGATCGAACAGGATCCGTTCGCTTTCAAGACCGCCATTGAAAGAACTACCGATCTCCGGGTGGCGGTCCTCAAACCGGGCGAATCCATCGAACTGAAAGGGAAAACGTGAAGACGGGAAAGCATTTTCAACCGAAAGAATTCCCTTTCAGAGATCGGGTTCCTTACCGGCCCGTAACGTATTCGTAACGGTGGTTCTTTTGATAGTCCCACAAAAGTCTCCCGGAAGTGTGAATGGTGACAGGAAATCCTACTACGATCTGGGGCGGAAGGTGCGGGAGGGGCAGCGGTCTTTGTCCCGGTCCGCCTCGGTCTTCCCGATGATCCGGCATTCTCCTTCTTCCCGGGTAAGCGGAGTGTAATGGAAACAGTCCTTGCAGGCTGGCATAGAAGGGATTTCGTCGATCCTGAACATCTAGTTTTCCGAAGAGATCCTCTCACACAGGAATTTCTGCTCGCCTCACGCGCTCTGTTCCCGATAAACGAGAGTTCTCGAATGAGAATGGCTTTATCGATCCTGTCTGATTATTACTGATTTCCGAACTGACTTCCGACGGTAATCAGAAAAATGGCGCCTCCCACCCAGATCCCCACGAGGAGTCCGATCCATCAGACTATTTTTCCGACTTCTTCTACCGGTAGCCGGTTACTGCCAATCCTGCCTTTTCCCGGATTCCTCTCCGGACTGAACACAAAATAAAGCGGAAGGGGCCTGCCCACCTCGAACAGGCTTTTGAGTCTGGAGAATACGGACGGCCATCTACCCCTCACCAGATCGACCATCTTTGGAGTTGATAGAAAGGTAAGCGCGAGTCGTACCAGCCCGTCGAAAGGTTCGAGAAGGTCGGGTGCTGGTTCCCGTACTCTTCGTTCCATTGTTTCTGCATATCATCGATTGCGATCTTTTGAAATGGCACATATTCCTGGATGGTCCCGATGAAATCGATGCTTCCGTCCCGGAAATATATACGGACGGGAAACCCTGCTTTCCAGTCGGTCTCCGGATAATGTCCCTGCCACCATTGCATCCGGGAGGCGGTCAAGGCTTCCCAGAATCTTTCCGGTGTGGTGGCGATATAGATGATATAATTATAGCGAACCGTTTTCCATTGTCGACATGCGTATCCCCAATGTAAGGTTTTTTGAATCGGTCTTCTTCCCCCGCTATTATACCTTTCGCCGATAACCGGATACATGAAATACGATGAAGAGCCAGAAGAAGCGGGGATCCTGCCTGCGCTGTGGCCAGTGCTGCATGTGGATATCGATGACGATAAACAGTGAGTTTGAACCGGATACCGCGGCATACCTGGACACACATGGGTGCAAAAGAAGAGGAAACAAGTTGCTGATACCGAGCCGATGTGTACACCTGCAAGGAGATGCAGCCCCCTATTCATGCGACCTGCACGGAACGATACACCAGCCTGTCAACTGCCAGGTGTATCCCGGGGACAATAACGCGAAATTCCTTGCGTTCAACGGGTGTGGCTTCCGGAAAGATCTGCCGCCCCTGCCGCCGGATGAACCGGTGCTCAGAAAGACCTGGAAGCGGAGATAACCTGCCTGTACGCACCGCCATGGACTTTCGGTCCAGCCCGCAAACCTTTTTACCGCTTTCTCGTGTATTAGCAAGTGATAGTCATGGAAGAAGTGACCCTCATTGAATTACCATCCCTGAAGGTGCTGGGAATCCGCCAGCATGGTCCGTATCGCATGATCCCGGAGCTGCTCTCCCGGATCTTCGGATTCGTGATGAAAAATCATCTTACTGTCACCGGTATGCCCATGTTCCTCCTCCGGGAAGAGTCAAAGGAAAAGGCGATGGAGGCGGACAGGACCGGGACCGCTGATGTGGAAGTCGTCGTTCCGGTCACCGGTGAGGCGCCTTATGAGGCCGGGATATCGTCATACACCCTCCCGGGGGGAAAAATGGCCCGCATCATTCACCGGGGGCCTTATGAAACCAGCGAACTGTCCTATCAGAAAATCTTCACGTGGATCGCCGAAAACGGATACCACGTAGCCGGGCCGATCCGTGAGATCTATTACAATAATCCGCAAGAGGTAAAACCAGAAGATATCATGACCGAGATAATGGTACCTGTGGAGAAAGCGTAATCGTAGGTTAGAGTATACGCCAGTATCTGTGTGAAAAACTTTTTTTAAAAAAAAGATCGAATATTCGATTAAAAGTCAGTTATGACCCGGATATGAATTACAATGAAATACATCAGTTTGATAAAATATTAATAATATAGTAGAGGGTGCCTGGTGCTGGATCACAACTTCAGCACTTACTTTTTCGATGTCTTCCAGGATCATCAATATTACCAGAAATCTGATAACCAAAAATTGTTAAAAGTAAAATATTGGAGGGAATGACTGCCAAAT
>JAJRCO010000228.1 GCA_028678905.1 Methanomicrobiales archaeon | reverse complement strand
GAGCCCATCTTTTTATCTGGACCGATCTATTTTGAATCCCTGTGGGGTGTATCCATCTCATCTGTCATCTATGGGAGTGGTGTGAATGTGTGCCACCGCATCATACTGGTGTCGACACCGGCAGTCAGATTGATCCTGACCTTCGGTTCCACTCGCTCCTTCCAGAAAGGATTGTCATCGCCGATTGAGATTACCATCCATCCTTCGGCAGTGTGCCATCCCTCGACGGGACCATACAGTACCACTAGGGTGGAATCAGTGTACTCGTTCAGGTACTCACGCAGTATCTCCCATCGGTTGCTTCCCGAAAGAGCCACCCGGACTTCCACTCTTGCCTCCGGAGAGGTATTGTACGATGCAAAGATCAGGCTCTGGTACCGATAACAGACCGCTCCTTCGCCCACATAAATGGGCTCGCAGCGGATAGCGGTGAGATCCTGTTTTGGAAACAAGGTATAATCGTACCGTACGGGATCCCGGGTGTTCAGCACAGGTGCAGGTGCGATGAGTGTGAAGTTGTAAGTCGATGCGGTACCAACCATAGGTCCGGGCAGGAGATCGGTCGATAGCTTCAGATAGGATTCGTTATTTGCTCCGAAAATCGAGGTCTGCCATCCCGCGAATACCATACTCGCGTTCCCGGTTCCGATCAATTCAGATACCGGCGATGCCCCGGCGCTGTCCGTGGGGAGAGGGATAAATAGGGTCGCCGCAGAAAGCGTTGAGGAGGTGGTGATAGTCAGCGTATAGCGAAGTTCGCTGCTCAGGGTAGCCTGGTACATTTTCTGCTGAATAGAGCACACCAAAAAGGGACCCGCCGTCACAGCAAAGAGGATCACCAGAACCGCGATGAGCACGCGAAGAACCCGGTCACCAGGTATCGTCATGACGAAACGTATCTCCTTCACAGATCTATGAGATTCTGTGAAAGAAAAATGTCGCCCATAGACTTCATCAGTGACTTTCAACCCGGACTAGATGTAAGATGACCACTAGCATTAAAAGCATGAAGCTCTATTCAATGGTACATTGAGTCACAAAGAGAGAGATCTGGATAAAGACCTGCCAGGCTCTGCACAGAATGGACATTTATGGTCCATCTACCATGTCGCACACAGAATATCTTCAATTTGGCACGTGGATGGGGTGAGAATCATTTCATACCTTGCTTTTTCTGCGTATCTTCCTGCCCGGACCAAAGATAATTACCGGATGAGCACATGATCCTACACGGCAACCGATTCATGGAGATCCTGCTTATCGAAGACAACCCTGCTGATATCCGCCTCACCATGGAAGCATTCCAGGAATTGAAGGTGCCCAACCACGTCCATGTGGTGATGGACGGTGTGGAGGCGATGGCGTATCTCCGCCATGAAGGAAAGCATCAGGATGCCCCCCTTCCGGATCTCATTCTTCTGGACCTGAATCTACCCCTGAAGAACGGGCGGGAGATCCTTGAGGAGGTCAAGAATGACGAAAATCTGCAGCATATTCCGGTGGTTGTGCTCACCACCTCGCGGGCAGAAGAGGACGTTCTGCAGGCTTACCGGCTGCATGTAAACTGCTATCTCACCAAGCCTTCCGACCTCGATCAGTTTTTCACGGTGATCCAGGAGATCCAGAGATTCTGGTTCGGTATCGCTCGAATACCCCGGTATATCGCGAACGAGGGCGACAAGAAATGAATATTCTGCTGGTCGAAGACGATCGGGCCGCTGCTCGGCTCATTGAGGAGCTATTCCGCGAGATGGGGAATGACTCTTTCTCGCTGCGCTGGGTGGACCGTCTGGAAGCAGGCTTCGAGGTTCTCAACAAAGGGGGAATAGACGCGGTGCTCCTAGACCTGATGCTTCCGGATAGTGCCGGCCTGGAGACCGTGCATCGGATGGTGGCCGCATACCCAACCGTCCCTATCCTGGTGCTTACAACCCTTGCCGATGTGAAGATCGGGATCTCTGCGGTCAAAGCGGGAGCCCAGGACTATCTGTTCAAGGGAGAGGTGGACGGACCACTGCTGATCCGGTCACTTCAGTATGCCACGGAAAGGAAGCACATCCACGAAGCCCTGGCCGAGTCAGAGGCCCGTTACCGGACCATTTTTGAATCGACCGGTACTGCGATGGCTATTCTGGAGAAAGACCTGCATATTGCTATGGTGAACCGGGAATTTGAAGGAACCCTGCGGTACCCATCCGAGATGTTGGTAGGAAAGAAGAAATGGACCGACCTGGTCGCGAGCGATGACGTTCCCGCTGTGGTCAACTATCATGTGATGCGGGCCGAGAATCCTTCCTCCTGTCTTGCACCCTACGAGTGCCGGGCCAGGGATAAAGATGGATTTATCCATTCCTTCATCGCTTCCCTTTCCCCGGTGCTGCCATCGGAGAGATCGGTCCTTTCCCTGGTCGATGTGACCGTGATGAGGAAGCTGGAAAAACGGGAGCGTGAGTATGTGAGGAACCAGAGGTTTTTGGCCTCCTCCGCGGTCCGTCTTACCGAGCTTCCTGCGGTAGACACTCTCTTCGCCCAGGTGGGTGAAGATCTCCATTACCTGCTGCCCAACTCGCTAGTGCTGGCACTACCCTTCGATGAAGAATCCCACACCTTCCGTATCAGTGCGGTATCCGGTTGGAAGAAACAGAAATTACAGCGCCAGGAAGCGGTGAAAAAGATCCTGGAGGGTACCGTTCTGCGCATCTCCCCACTGACCCGAAGAAAATGCTTAAAAAGTACCGTGGAAAGGACGCTGGTGCAGATCCGTAACCCGGCCAGTCTCACCGAGGGTCCACTTCCGGCCTCCCTTAAGATGCTCTTTGATACCTGCCGGCCCACCTGCGACCTTCATGTGGTCGGCTTCCCTGGCGAAGGGGAGCTCTCCGGTTGTGCTCTCATCGTAACCCCTAAAGGATCACCAATCCGCAACATCAGTCAGGTGGTCAAGACCTATCTCGGTCAGGCCTCAAACGCCATCCGACGGAGATTGGCAGAGAGCGGACTGGCCTTCACCAAGGGAAGACTCCAGTATCTGCTGGGAAATGTCCCCGCTCTGGTCTATGCAGCTGAAATCCAGGACGACGGGAGTTTTGTCTATACCTACATGAGCGACAGCTTAAACCAGTTCCTGGGATATGAGGGGCAGAACGTGCTGTACGACAAGCAGTTCTGGAATAAGAAGATCCATCCCGAAGATCGGGAGGAATTCCTGCAAGGAGTACTCCCCGCCCTCTATGAAAAGGGGAATATTGCCGCCGAATACCGCATGAAACAGAGGTCGGGTCTGTACCTGTGGGTCTATGACGGAATGAGACTGGTGAGAGATTCTCCGGGCAAACCCCGCAGCGTGGTAGGATGCTGGATCGACATCACCGAACGGAAACGCATGGAAGACGCACTGATGATCAAGCACGGTGCCCTCGAATCTCTGCAGCTTCCGATGATGCTCACCGATATGGAACTGCGGATCGCCTACCTAAATACAGCGGCCCTAAAGATGTGGGGGTACGAGAGTTCTGAGGACGTCGTGGGTAAAATGTTCAATGATTTCATCGGGCCGTCCACACGCTACAAGAAGATCATGGCCCGCCTGACGGAAGACGGCGAATGGAGAGGCGAAGTGCGGGGGACAAAAAAGGACGAAGCCCGGTTCGAAGCGTACATGATCATCGATCGGGTCCGTGATAATCCCGAGCTCCCCTGTTACGTGGCCGCTCTGTACGATCTCGGAGATAAAAAACAGATGGAACGGGAATTGAAGAAACTGCGGGGACTCCTGGAGAGAAAAGTCACGGTTCGGTGACTGCTCCCGCGGATGAATTCGCGGGCATCTATGCGGTTGCAAGGGATTGCAGCCCCAATCCCAATTATATTCAGGGAAGCATTCACATCCTGGTCGATGGTAAACCCACAGTGCGGGCATTCGTGGATTCTGACTGACAAATCCTTCTCTACTATATTCCCACACCATGCACAGCGCTGAGAGGTGTTCATCGGATTCACCAGTACCACTGTGGAACCACCTTCTATCGCTTGTTCTGGGTGAATTGTACGGGTGTACCCCACGACGCATCCGCAATGCTCTTTGCAAGGCAGTGGTTCTTGATCATATTCTGTACGCTCAAATCCTCGAAGACAATGGTACCAAACCGCTCCACAAGGTTCCTGCTCGGCTTGTTGGCGAAATCCCTTCTTTCGATTGGCAATCCGTCCATGTATCTTGGATATAATCATCACGTGCTTCTTTCGTTCCTTCGTACCCTTCACTCTCTTGGAGAGTTTTCGCTAAGCCCGTGCCAGCTTCTTCTCATCTTCCCGGAAGAACTTCGGGTTTTCTATCGTTTCACCGGTGGAGAGTGCCACAAAGTGGTAGATCCCAAGGTCGCTACCAACCGCCGGATTTGTAGTCACGGTACCGGTGTACCATCTATTTCTACGGAGAACGATGCATACCACTTTCCGGTACGGGTTCTCCGGATGGTGAGGGTTTTCACCTTCCCTATTAGTTCACGGTGTATCTTGATCGGAATATCCCCAATCTTGGAGAGGTGAAGGACGTCTCCCCGGAGTTCAAAACCGGATTGTTTTGGGTAAG
>JAJRCO010000262.1 GCA_028678905.1 Methanomicrobiales archaeon | reverse complement strand
TGCCAGAGCGGAATCGGCATGATGCGTAGCATTCCTTCAACCATTTCGCCGGTCCGCGCGTGTACGCATTTGCCACCAACACAGCGCACACTCCCCCAGCATCAAGCCCCGATACGACATTCCAGAAAAACGCGTGATTCTTCAGTCGGCTGTGATTCGAGACGTTCAGGAGCAGCAGCCGATCACCGATCCCGTGCCTGGATCTGAATGTTCCCCGAGGAGCTCCGAGGAATTCGCGCGTGTCGGCCCCGTTCGGGATGACGACACCGTTCTGCAGCCCATGAGCGTCACCGAATTCCTTGTCGATGTAGTTTTCGGAAAGGTACACGACCCTGTCATACAGGCGCAGCGTGTCCGGCATTTTTTCGAAATACGACGCGAACAATGGATCCCGCAGACGGGAATATCCACACGGTACCAGGACGCGCTTCACGTTGAGCTCAGGCAGAAGATCGAATGCCAGGTCCGTGCTCCAGATTTGCGCGGCGTAATTCATCATGACATCAAACCGCTCGTTCCGGATAAATCCCCGGTACGCATCGATGTCGCCGCGGAGCCCTTCCACGGCATTCCCGGAGCATGCGAATTGTACAATCTTCACCCCGTTCAGTTCCGTGTAGTCCCGGGCATCTGAAGTGCCGGTTGCCACCGTGACATCGTGGCCGGAGGAGACGAGACGCTCGGACAGCTGTCGGACGACCTCTTCGCTGCCGCCCGTGTCCGGAGCATAGCGCTGCACCGTATGGAGGATCTTCACAGCCGGAACCCCATCTGGTGGAACAGTTCCGTCAGCCTTCTGACGTATGTATGATCCCTGAGAGTCCGTTCGTACCCCGCGCGCGCAACCTCCTCACGCTCGTCGGGGTGACTCAGGTAGTAACGAATCCTGTCGAGCATTTCGTGTCGGTTCCCGAAGCACGCGATCTCTTTTCCGATGGTGTAATACCGCTCGATGCCTTCAACGTAGTTCGAGAGGAGGAACCCGCCGCATCCAGGGATTTCGAAGTTGCGCCCTTTGATCTGTTGCCTCCCCCTGAACAATGAATGAATATTCCAGGAGCTGTTCGAAAGGTTGAGGTTGATCTTGCTCCTGTTGAAGATCTCGACCATTTCCCGTTGCGACACTCTTCCCCTTTCCCAGCCCTGTCCGTAGGTCGTAACCGGGATTCCCTTCTTCTGAAGCCCCCCGACGACCGACTTCCTGTTCCCGTGCGGCTGGCCCACAAATGTCACATCCAGATCGCGGGCGAGCTTCGGGATGCGCACATAGTCGAAGTGGTTGCATCCCCACTGCGTAAGAAGCGCATGCT
>JAJRCO010000334.1 GCA_028678905.1 Methanomicrobiales archaeon | reverse complement strand
CGTAAAGCCTGGCTACCCGAAAACTTGTATGCGCCGTGGCTGGTCCCAATGGCTACTGCCAGCGAGTCAATCCCGGTGCGTTCTACGTATTCTTTAGCTTGCTCCGGGTTAGTCAATTTGGCATTGGCTTCATCGACCTGTACGTGTTCTTCAACGCCTCCAAGCTGCCCAAGTTCGGCTTCCACAACAATCCCCTTGGCATGAGCAGCTTCTACAATCCGGTGTGTAATTTCAATATTTTTCTCAAATGTCTCGCTGCTGGCATCAATCATAACGGAAGAATAGAAACCGCTGTCAATACAATCAAAGCATGAGGCTTCATCACCATGATCCAGGTGGACAGCGAAAATTGCTTGAGGAAATACCTCGTCAGCGGCGCGGATCAATCCTTCCAGCATAATTTTGTTTGAATAGGAGCGTGCACCTTTACTGATCTGGATGATAAATGGAGCCTGGCTATCCAGGTTTCCTTGAAATAATCCCATTGTTTGTTCAAGATTATTGATGTTATAGGCCCCAATGGCGAATTTACCATACGCGGCTGCAAATAATTTCTTGGTTGTTACAATCATCTCTTTCTCCTCGGTTTATGAAGAAATATTTAATTATTTTTTCCGTGAACTGAAGAAATATTATAGCTTAAAAGGTTCATTGTGCTTAGAGGTACAAATGCTTTTGAATTAATTACTAAATTTATTGTGCTGATGCTGCAACCAGGATTGTGATTGTCGTCAAAAACCAATGGATCAAGAAAGGATATAAAAATGACCGCGTTCTCCAGGCGATGAAGCCTAATAACGAGCCACCAAGAATACAACTCAGCGTTTCCAGCTCGGGCTTACCGATGTGCGCAATTGTGAAAGGCACAGCCTGTAACAAAATCGCATAAGGTCCGCATATTGGAATCAATGCAAATAAAAGAAACCCTCTGAATAAAAATTCCCAGCCAAAAAGGTCCAGGCCGTTATCTATTATTAATTGAAAAAGCGGCTTGGTTTGAGAGCCGTAATAAGCTCTAAAGTCATTCGTTTGAGCGGCAACGATGGCGATAATAAATGTGGTAACCCAACCAATCAAAGTGAATAAAAGGCCAGCTTTCCAATTGCCG
>JAJRCO010000139.1 GCA_028678905.1 Methanomicrobiales archaeon | reverse complement strand
TCTGCGGAT
This sequence comes from Methanomicrobiales archaeon, assembly GCA_028678905.1. Lineage (GTDB taxonomy): Archaea > Halobacteriota > Methanomicrobia > Methanomicrobiales > JACTUA01 > JAJRCM01. The sequence continues at coordinate 3,236 of JAJRCO010000139.1, read as the reverse complement.
ACTGCGGTGCCTGTGTGTCGGTCTGCCCACAGGGTGCTCTTGAACTCATCGATGCCTACCTGGAGGTGGACGATGCCTGCATCGAATGCGGCATCTGCACCAAAGCCTGCCCACTGGGAGCGCTGGAGGTGAAAGATGAAGTCTGCCTATGATCTCCTGGTGATAGGGGGAGGTCCGGGTGGCGCCATGGCCGCCCGCCGGGCAGCAGAAATGGGATTATCTGTCTGTATAGTAGAGAAAAGACCGGCGATCGGCACCCCGGTCCGCTGCGCGGAGGGGATCGGAAAAGAACTCCTGCGGGAGTTTATTCCCCTGGACGAGCGCTGGATCTCGGCCGAGATCGACTATGCAAAGATCGTAGTCCCGGATGGGACAGAGCTGGTGCTCGAATCACAGATGGCCGGTAACGAAGTGGGTTACATCCTGGACCGCAAGATCTTCGACCGGGAACTAGTCTGGCTCGCGGCGGAGGCGGGTTCGGATGTACAGGTAAAGACCCGGGCTGTTGCCCCTCTCTGGGAAAACGGTATAGTAAAGGGAGCACGGCTGGAATCGTGCGGACAGGTCAAAGAAGTCCGGGCAGAGGCGGTGATCGCGGCGGATGGCGTGGAATCGAAATTTGCCCGGTGGTGCGGGATCGACACCACCATCCCCATGCGGGAACTGGCCACCTGTGCGCAATATCTGCTCACTGACATCGATATCGATCCCCACGCTACAGTTTTCTATATCGGAAATGAGATCGCACCGGAAGGCTACGTGTGGGTATTCCCCAAGGGAGACCGGACCGCAAATGTGGGTATCGGGGTCAGCCCCCGCAGGTGTGGGCCAGGCCGGCGTCCCAGAGACTACCTGGACTCCTTCGTATCCACACACTTCCCCAGGGGAAAACCCATTGAATACATCATGGGAGGAGTACCCATCTGCCAGCCTCTCCCTGCCACGGTTGCGGATGGACTGCTGATCGTGGGTGATGCCGCCCGGGTGAGTGATCCCCTCACCGGTGGTGGTATCTACAACGCGATGTACACCGGGAAGCTCGCTGCCGAGGTGGCGGCCGACGGCATCGCTGCGGGGGACTGCAGCGCTTCCGCATTCCAACGATACGACGACACCTGGCGGACATCTCACATGGGGAAATCGATCGCGAGAAACTACAAGATCAAGGAGTTCTTCATCACCCTCTCCGATAAAAAACTAAATGCACTGGTGCAGTCTATCTCCCGGATTAACCTCAAGGAGTTCAGCACCCTCCAGCTGGTCAAGGAGCTCATCGCCCGCAATCCGCGGCTGCTGATCGATCTGAAGGCCCTGAAAGATTCAATCAGGTAAGGGTTTGAACTGTTTGTTGAGGAGGCGCATGCATTCTGCCTCCGATTCTTTTTTGGTGAACACGAGGATGGTATCCCCGGGCCGGATCTTCACCGAACCGGATGGAATGATCAGCTCACCGCTCATCCGACGGATGGCGATGAACACGAAATTCTTTACGATGATATCCCGGATTTCGTGGTCGACGATAGGGGCGTTTTCTTCGGCCACTATCTCAAAGATGGAGCCTCCCGGAATAGAGACCAGCTGCTGCATTTTCGGGTTCACCGCCCAGTAATAGAGGCGCGTCGCAACCAGCTCATCCGGGTTCTCGGCGATCTTGACTCCAACTTCCTTGAACAGTTCGGAGTGCGCTTTCTGGTTGACGATGGAAACCACATTCTGGACGTTGAATCTTTTTGCAAGCAAGCAGGTCATCAGATTGACCGCATCATCGCTGGTGGTGGAGACCAGGGCATCCGCCCGATCGATACCCGCATCCTCCAGCACGGTCTTGTCTGTCGCATTGCCGGTGATGGCAAGAACATCGTAACGTTCCAGAATATCGCCGGACCGGGATTCGTCCTGGTCGATGACCACGACATTATTCCCGTGTTCCGAGGCGATCGCGGTCAGGTTTCTTCCGATGCCACCGAGACCCACGATGACGATATACATCTGGAATAGGGTTAGGCAGATCTTCGTAATAACCCATATGGATCTGTGGGGCAGGTCGCTATGGATACACTTCTCGTCGGATGTCCGATCCGGTGCTTTGGGAGATCCTTCCCAGGATTCCCGGAGGATAGGCGCAAGAGCTCTCTATCACTCCTGGAGGGATGGTTCTTCCGATGAGCCGGGCGAATTTTCTCGGTATGAAATCAACCCGCACTTCTCTTCGCAGTTCGTTCGGTGATTTCCAGCCCCTTGCGGCCGACCGAACACTCATCACCCGAAACACTCGGTGCACGTAATCCATCCAGGATACTTCTTCGGAAATCCCGACACCTTGCACACGACGGGACTCTGTTTATTCGGAAGTATTCCGATCTACGTTAGAAACAGGCCCGTGCAGTCCCGGAAGGCCGTGCAATTTAAAAGATGTATAAGGGGATTCGCACCACGGACCTGTACACTTTGCACTCCCTGCGAAAGAATATCTACTTTCTGTTTTTGCCTTTTCGTGGGTTAGAGCCAGAGCATGTCACAACGCATAAGGGTCCCCGAGATGCATGCCTAGAGTACAGGGGAAGACGTTACGATCTGCGGGGTGGACGAAGCGGGAAAAGGAGCGGTACTGGGGCCTATGGTGGTAGCCGCGGTCTGCTGCCACACCGAGGATGAATGCTCCCGCCTGGGGATGCGCGATTCAAAAACCCTCTCCCCTGCTCGGAGGGAAGAACTCTTTGCGCTCGTGGAACGGCATTTCATCACTGCGGTGGTCATCATGACTCCCCCGGAGATTGACCGTTGCCTGGAAGAGACGACCATCAATGTGTGTCTCGCTCGCGCTCATGCGGCGGTGATTCAGGAGCTCCGCCCTGAGAAGGCTTTTGTGGATGCCGTGGATGTGATTGCGGCCCGTCATGCCGAGACCATGCGCCGGTTTATGGACTGGGACTGCACTATCATTTCGGAGCACAAGGCAGACCGTTCCTATCCCGTGGTGGGGGCGGCAAGTATCGTGGCCAAGGTGATCCGGGACCGCGAAATTGAGGGCTTGCGCAGACAGTACGGGGATTTCGGCAGTGGATATCCAGCCGATCCAGCCACCCGGGAGTACCTGGAGCAGTACATGCGGGAACACCGGTCACCCCCACCGTTTGCCCGAAAAACCTGGAAAACTGTCACCGGATACCTGAATTCCCTTCAACAGCGGGAATTAAACGAATTCTAAGACGGTACCATTACCTTTAGTATATTCG
>JAJRCO010000084.1 GCA_028678905.1 Methanomicrobiales archaeon | reverse complement strand
GGCAGTCATAAATCTGACCACCAGCTGAGGCTGGGCCAGGACACCAATACCCACCCCCAGAACAAGGGTGGTGACCAGGTAAAGCCAGATGGGTGAACCAAACGTAGGCATGGAGATCCAGCCGGTATGTCCCTGCTGGACCAGATTCGAGGGTACCATCGAGCTCATGGCGGACAGTGCGGTGTGGGCCGCGGTAATCCCACCAAGATAGATGTAGGCAAGCACGAGGAGAAGGCTCATGCCGATGAGCATGATCGTACCCTGGAATGCGTCGGTGTACATGACTGCGATGAGCCCTCCGAAGACGACGTAGATGCCCACGACAATGGCGAAGGCCAGGAGGGCTGTCGTATAGGGTATCTGCAGGGTTGGTTCAAGGAACCGGGCCCCCCCTATCAGGACCGCGGCGGCGTAGATGGGCATGGAGACGACGATGATGATGCCGGTCATGAATTGCATGAAAGGAGATCGGTAAATCTTGCCCATGAGGTCCGGAAAGGTGATGGCTGAGAGTCTCTGTCCTATCTCGCGGGTTTTCTTCCCGAATATGACGAAGGCCAGCAGGATCCCTACGCCGATGTTAAAGACGGTCAACCATACCAGGCCCATTCCATACAGGGCCGCAGCCCCGCCAAAGCCGACGATGGCAGACGTGCTGATAAATGTCGCGCCATATGACAGCGCGATGATCAGGGGATGGCTGCTCCTGCCGGCGACGAGGTAATCCTCTGCTTTCTTTGTTTGACGATAACCGAGATAGCCAAGAACGAGAGTTATGGCGATATAAATCAGAACGACACTCGCCATGGTGAGTGTATCTACTGTCATTCAGGCGCCCCCTTTGTTCCAGTTCAACAGCCCATACACTAAGCACAACAGGGCAAATCCGATTGCCAGCGCATATGCCAGTATAATCTGAGGATCAGTGATGCCTAACATGAGATCAACTCAAATGAATTGTTATCGGCCACTACACGGGGACCAGTACGAAGGGTCCCCTAACTAAAGAAGAAGAAAAAGCGGATATCTTCCTGGGCTTTTTTTTCAGAGGTACGGATTATATACTCCATGAACCGGTACCTGTATGAAATCCTCACATTTCAAGTATATAACCTCTACCGTTTTTGAGCCGGAAAAGGTGCGAATTCTCCGGGTAATGGTTTCATTCCTGTTCCAGGAAATTCTGCCAAAAAAAAACGGATTTCACGAATTTTTCGGATGCCTGAATCGTGTCAGAGGTTCAGTTCCTCGATTTCTTTCTTTTCCGCATGATACACCGGAACCAGATGATGCGGGTGGTACCGCATCTTCGCCTCCCGGAGACCCGGAATACCGAGATCACCCTCCCTGTTGATGTAGGTGTATCGGGGGACGAGAAGGGTTGCGGCCTCTGCGTTAATCGCTTTGTAGATCCCTTCACACTCCGGGAGTCCCTTCTCGAAGTGGACGAGCGCCGTATCTCCGTTCAATCCTTCATAGAAGGAGATCGACCCGATCTGATCATCTGTCCGTATGGCGAGGCCGGAGATGCCCAGTTCGAGAAAATGAGAAATGGCATAAAAAACCGCATCCCGTTCATGGGCGAGCACCGGGGAGTCCTCACATCCTTTCCATTCGCACCACCGGTGCAGGAAGTCCTCCACCTCCTTTTGATTATCTCGGGTGATCTCCTCGATTCGGTAAGCGCACCGATGACGAAACCGATTCAGCTGATGGCGTATTGTCAGGTATCTTTTTCCCGGAAGTCCCGCCAGATCCGAGGCGAGGTACACATAGTCGTACAGATCCCGGTCCGGATACAGGGGTAGGTGGGGGAATGCCCGTGTCACCTGCTCTTTTGCCTCATCTCCAAACACGACAAAAGGAGAGTCGTCTCCATGGTCGAGTGCCACCCCCAGAACCTCGCGAAGGAGGCCGGTGTCTGGCGGCCCGATCGGAGTACGGAATTTTGTCTGCCCGTTGATAGTGCTCGAGAGAATGAGACTGTCTCCTGCCATCGCATAGCGATAATGGGCGTAATGGTTCCAGCAGACCATATTGGTGAACGTATTATCGCTGTGGACCTGGGGAAATCTCTCATAATGGGCCTGGAAAAGACTCCGGTCTGCCAGATCGACCGGCAGAAAATCAGACAGGCCGATCATCACCCCTCCCTCCATAAAGCAGGGGGGTGAATCCCCGCATAGCTCGGAAACCAAGTTCACGGTAAAAGTTTTCGCTCCCGGGGGAAGCAATACACCCTATCCAGGAGATGCCTTCTTTAAGACAATGGGAGACCAGGACCTCCACGATCCCGCACCCGATCCCCCGGTGGCGGAACGCAGGATCGACAACGACATCCTGCAGGTATGCATCGGAGATTCCGTCCGATATCACCCGCCCCATACCTACCGCTTGACCCGCCGTCTGTTCGAATGCAACGGCGAAAGCGAAGCTACCTCTGACCAGTAGTGGGATGCCCGTTGCATCCCATCCCTCTTTCCACCATCCTCCCACACGGTAAAGATTCTCGATCTCGGCTGCGTCCCAGGATCTCACGATCCGAATCTCGATCTTCGGTAGTTCTGCCTGATCTCGCCTCATCCTGCTCTTCCGGCCCGCGGTTTCTTCATACTAGATCGACACGCTGGAAAAAGATACCGTTCATGTGGAACGTTCCGGTTACGGTACCGTGATCATCCTCATATCC
>JAJRCO010000214.1 GCA_028678905.1 Methanomicrobiales archaeon | reverse complement strand
GGATGCTCCAGCATTACATCGGGGTGATGGTGTATGAGATCCCCGAAGAAGACTGGATAGCGGATCGTCTTACCGTGACCGAACTAAAAAAGAAACTCGCGGGAGAGCAGAAATAATTCGGATAATTCCTTCCTTACTTTTGGTCTTGTGGGACCGCCGTCGATCACCAGGCCTGACCGGCATGGATATCCCGTATGCCTCGTTATTCTTGTGAAGATCCAGGTTTATTCTGGTGATTGTATAAAAATAAAAAGAGGATCTCAGTACCTCACTTCAAGAGCTTCCTCGAGGGGCATAATGGGCATGACCTTCGCAGTACCAAGACTTGAGAAGGGTGCGGTGATCTTCAGGATGGCCTCTTCATTGGGGGCATCGAAAATCGCCAACGACTTGTGACGTCCGATGATGAGATACCGGTGAATGACCTTCACTTCGGAAGGGAATTTGAAATGTTTCCACATCTCCACCACCCGATGGGTTTGCTCCGGGTCGAAGCTAAATTTTAGGGCGAACAGCATTTCACCAACCTCCACGTATTTTCAACATTCTGCTCCCGGACAAGACTTTCTTGTCAAAGAAACAGTGCGGAAGGGATGGTTAACCCCCTTTATATTTCTTTGCAGGACCGATTCCTTCCATTTTCCTGGGGACCTTCTGAGGGGGAATCGATTAAGAGACACTACAATTTTATAACCTGCACGGAATTTCTCCATCCGGCCCTGTATATTCGCTTGTCAGTGCCGGTCCGGGCACCGCCGCATGGAGGAGACGTTGGCACCTTCCAGATTACCCCCTGCAAAGTCGAAGCGCTTCCTGATACTGAGGGGTAATGCAGATTCCGGGATGATATCAAAACCAAAGGACTGGTAAAATGGGACCAGGGTAAGGGTGGAGTGCATGTACAGCGGTTCGCTGCCGCAGGCATCGACCAGTGCCTGGACGGCTTTTCGGGCGTACCCGCGGTCCCGGTAGTCCGCGGGCACGTACACCCCATCCACTTCAAGACCATCGGGATGTCGTCGGCACCGGGCGACGGCGGCAAGCACCCCTTCCACAAAAACTCCAAAGATGCGGTCGGTAGCGGGATCGGCTTTCTGCTGGTGATAGGTCAGCCATACCTGTTCTGCCAGGCCAAATTCGCCCACCTTGAGTTCCCTGACGCTGATGGTGAGGCTGAGGTGTGGGCTCAGGACAAACAGGGGCCTCTGTGCCTTTGCTGCCACCCCGGCCACTACCCGGCCGAGGGGAATGTTGCTCGCATAGTCCGATCTGCCAAAGCGGGCAATCATGATCAGGGATACGTCCTGTTCTTCGGCCACCCGGCAGATCTCCGTAACCGGGTTTCCCCATCGGATGAGTGAAGCGGCCATGATTCCCGAAGATTCCATCGCCGCCTGAATTTTTAACAGCTCCCGCATTGCCTCATCGATCTGGTCCTGCCCTGGATCTGACACACCGATGACATGGAGGAGGGTGACTTTTCTGATCCCGTGCAGACTTTTGAGGTATTCCACGGTTTTTCCTGAGGGTCTCGAAAAATCGACCGGACAGAGGACGTGGGAGAATATATTCCGGCAGAATTTATCGATGAGGACGCTCCCCTCCCCCTCAAGCCCGCGGAACCGCATGACGAGCACGTCAATCCCCGCTCTTTGTACCACCTCTTTCGACACACTCCCGAGGAGCAGTTCCCCGATGAAGCTCTTTCCCTGTGCACCGAGTACGATGAGAGAGCTGTTATTGTTGTTCGCCGTGGTGATAATACCCCGGGCGGTATCTCCATCGACGCTTTCCACCAGCACGGTCTTTACCGGTACACGGGTGGTCTGCCGGAGGTAGTGTCCTTTCTCTTCCAGTCGCTGCGGCGCATGATTATTCGGCCTCGTGAGCACATGGACAAGAAGGATTTCTTCCATGCCCGGAATCTCACCGATACATTCGAGGATCCGATCTGCATACCGCGAGAAATCTGTCGCCACCAGCACCCGTCTGAACATGCTCTGCCACTTAAGTCTTTTTCCTCTGCTCCTATAAAATGAGAAAGATCGAGAACCGATAAGGACTCTCTCATCTCCCACGCTTGATGAGTTTTTCTTAAGACAATGGGATCCCCTTCTTGTTCTCAGATAACGATACCGGAGACCCCGATCGTATCAAATTCGTTACCCTTGTGGAAATGAAGACATTCATCGAGCGGAAATCAAGAACAATGAGGCAGACTAGACGAGCTCCTGATCGTCTTTTGGAGAGGGGCAGCGATGGGATTCTGCTACGGGTTCAACGGGAGAGACCGGCTGTCGGTCCTCAATCCGGCCATTACGCAATTGAAGTATCTGTCAGTACTCTCTCAACATCGGCATCCCATTACTCGTATAAATCCTTTTATATATCCATCATTCCATCCTGGTGCGGTAAAGAGGCTGAAACATGGCAGGAAAGAGGTATACCCTTCCGGCGCTGCCTTACAGCTACGGTGCGCTGGCACCGTCCATCTCTGAGCAGCAGCTGATGATCCACCACCAGAAGCACCACCAGGCCTATGTCAATGGGGCAAATGCGGTCTTTGAGAAGCTCGAAAAAGCACGCAAGGAGGGCGCCGATCTCGATATGAAAGCGACGCTCAAGGAGTTCTCCTTCCACGTCGGTGGTCACCGCATGCACGCGAAGTTCTGGGAGAACATGGCACCGGCGGGACAGGGCAGCGGGGGGGCTCCAAAAGGAGCTCTCGCGGAGGTGATCTCCGGCGAATTCGGTTCCTTCGAGCGTTTCCGGAAGGAATTCACCCAGGCGGCGGTGAGTGTGGAGGGTTCGGGATGGGCAGCACTCTCCTTTGACCCTCACACCGAACGCCCCCTGATCGTCCAGATCGAAAAACACACCGTGAACACCTATCCGTTTAAGATGCTCTTGGTGCTCGATGTCTGGGAGCACGCCTACTACCTGGACTACCGGAACGATCGTGCGAAGTTCGTGGAGAACTTCTGGAACGTCGTCAACTGGGAGCCGGTGGAGAAACGACGCCAGAAAGCGCTTCAACTCATCCAGTGATTGGTTCATCGGGTACCCTTATTTTAAGAAAGGAATCCGTCACGATTTTTTTACCGTACGGATTGTCGCCGGTATGACATTCCGGATGCGATTGTCACCCGGTCCTGGATAAAGGCCAGGAAAAAAGGGGAGTGGAGCAACCCGTCGGAACTAACCCGGACAGGATTCACCGGTTGGTCAGGACACCCCGCAGGAGCCAGATCCCTCCGATGATGACTGCCAGGTAGTAGACCGCGTTTACCAGGGGGATGAACTGGTAGGACACCCACATCCCGATGACGCCCTGGATACTGAAGTAGAACTGCACCGCCGCGATGAACACCAGCAGCAGGACGATCAGGCGCAGCCCCGTCATGAACTCGTTCCTGGCCTTCTCTTTCCTCTCCTCAGTACTCCTGTTCACGGATCCCCCTCCTGTTTCTCCGGTCCGTTCCACCGGATCTGCTTCCTTTTCGGTCATCTCCGCCTCCTCCAGGCGAGCACAATTCCCCCGGCTGCCGCGAACGCCATCACCGCGGGAAGGGCCGAGAACCCGGGAGTGCGGACAGGCGGCGTCGGGTAGACACCGGGCGAGGCCAGGCCCTCCTCCGACACGAACTTCGAGGTTTCGATCTTCTTGGTCACGAACTGGTCCCCGGCAGGAAGGGTGGTTCCCGGCCGCAGCTGGATCGTGCCTTCCCCGCGCTTGATGATGGTCCCGTTCTTCCAGATCAGCACCTCCATGAGGTAGTTGTACTGGTCCGGCACAGTCAGGAGAACGGAGGCGACATAGATCTTTTCCGGGTCGATGTTGTCGATATGAACCGTCTTTTTGTCCGTGACCAAATGAGCATCCAGCTCCTTGGCCTTAACCTCGACCTCGAAAGCACCGCTCGGGAAAGGATCATCATTCCCGATGTAGAGATCGGTCTGGAGATCTACCGAGTCCCCGCTCACCTTCCGTGCGATGAAGTCGATGTCTCCGATCACCAGGCCGGTCTGCTGGCTGTCCGGGATCAGGCGATCGAGATTGTACACTGTGATCTCTCCCTGGGCCTTGCGGCTCTCACCCTCGTAGACGGTGGCGACCAGGCGGTAGGAGCCCTTCCGCGGAAGATCGATGGTCTGCACCGCTGTACGGGAATCTCCCCAGCCGATACCCGGAAGCACATCCGTCCGTTCTATCTCCAGGATCCCGGTCTCGATATTGAAGGCACGCAGCTGGAGCATCGGGGTCCCGCTCCCGAAGCCCTCATACTTCTCGATCTCTGTGGTAACGTTGAGGGTGACTCGGGAGGGATCGACCGCCTCGGCTCCCACGCTCATCCCTCTGACCGTGAGGGCACTCTCCCTTAAGCAACCGGAAGCGAACACGCAGGACAGTAGAAGGAAACCGAGAAGAAGGACAGGGATTGGGAAGCGGTAGATCGATCGCATGATAAATCCGACAGAGGCATTTTTTTATCCGGTTGCGATATACATTGTCATTTGACCGTCGCAGATCACAGAACCAAGAGGAAGGTGAAGTGTCCTGCATTTTTCAGACACCCTTTCATGGTCGCTGTGGTCATGCTGCGGCCACCACCAGTTGAAGTTGACGATGGTATGGCTGCAGGATGCTGATCACACTTATAGTATCTGCCGCAGAGATATTGCCCTGGATAAAAAGGGAGGAAGGTAATGTTTACGCAGGATGTGGTCAGGAAACTCTGGGATGAATCGGGGAAGGGAAACATCGCCGTGTGGAAGGACGGGGCCATGACCGTGGTGCCGCCGGGGTACACCGGCGAAACCGACGAGAAGAAGCCCCTGGTCATCCTCAAGCCTCTTCTCCTGGTGCTCAAATATGATTTCCTGGATTTTGCTCTCGCCGATGAAGAGCTGCTCAGCACCATTGAAGAGAGGATCCGTGCGGCGGGCGGCATGGTAACCCGGGCACCCCGGACATAGATACCGGGGAATGCATGGGTCCGATATGGGTGAACGGCAGCAGAAAGGGAAATACAATCATCCTCTGTTTTTAACCCATTTCCGAAAATACGCCCATAAATCACTTCCCTAGTGTCGTAGTTACTTTCTCTTGTCACACCCCGCACGTGTCCCATCGAGCTTCCAGTATCAGATACCGGATCACTTGTCCGGGGCAACAAAATCGTCTCCTGGCCGGATAGTTGTAAAGGGGAGGATCCAAGAAGAAGGTTTGCGAAGAGGCAGTTCTGTAACCAAACGATACCCTAAGGCTTTATATCGCTGTGACGTGTTCTATTTCGTGGGAATCACGTATGCTTGAGGTGATGAAGTGCCATCTGTGCGGAAAGCTGGCCATGATCGTCCGCGATGGAGGAAAGAGGACCATCTGCTGCGACCAGCTCATGGAAAAGTTAGTCGAGAAGAACAAGGAAGTGCATGTCCCGGTAATCAAGGGAGAGGGAAATCATATCAAGGTCGTTATTCCCGGAGTAGCCGATCCTATGCGATCCGATCATTATATTGAATGGATAGAGGTGTTCGATGGCCCCTATCTACAGGTGAAAGGATTCGAACCTGGGGACGCACCGCAGGCCGAGTTCACCGTGTCCAGCCCCCAAGTCAAAGTCCGAACCTACTGCGAGGAGCACGGTCTCTGCTCAAACCGCCCCTCGAAACGGTGAAGGCGAATAGATCGGCATTTGCGGTTAGCTGAAGATTCACTCAACAATTAGTAAGGTATGGAGAACGAATCGGTAGAACACCATCTCTATCGATTTGGGGCCGGCAGAACCGGATATGCATCCCTACGCAGGGGCATAGGGTGAGCAGGTATACTCACCTATATCTCTCATGAGTACTCAGGAACGCTCCTTGGAGCAGGGATAGGAACTCTTCTTCTAAAAAGTCTGGACAGATCCTGGCCCGGGAGAAAAGGGCATGTAGGCACCGGCAATCCAGAAACTATGGATTCATCTGGCCGATCTGATCAAGTGTTCAAAGGAAGCACTGGTGCTCGGATGCAGATTCAATCTGATCGCAGTGATGGTATGCCATGCCTCTGGAGGGGGAAAAATAGATGTTTGAAAGCAATCATCAGGTCACCGGGATTGGACACCGAAAAAATGGAGATACTCGTCACCGATATTTTTCGACCGATGCCCCTTACCCCAGGTATCCTCGAGCAGGATGATATCCCCCGGTCCGAATTGCTGGACCCCACCATCGCTGGTCTCTACTTCTACTTCACCCGAAAGGAGGACCAGGAACTGCCTGGCTGGAGACGGATGCAAGTCACCGGTCCAGCCGGGTTGAAAAGAGTAGAACAGATACTTGGACGCAGGTTTATCCACGGAGAGGTAGAGCGGAGGAGCCGGTGGCGCGGCATTCACGAGGGTCTCCTCGACTTTCACGGTCCCAAAGTGGGATTCACCATCCGTGCCCGGGTATATCCGGTGATACTCCAGCAGGTTGAGGGTTGTGGGGATTGTTTCTGTGGTGTTCGTCTCTTGGGTGTTGGTGGATTGAGAGGTGCATCCGGATGAAAATACGAATAACACGATGAGATAGAAGCATAGCAACACAATTTTTCTGGTCATATATCCTCGTTTTTCTTGACATATGTAAAAGTACTTGATTCATTGTCCCATGAACGCCGAAGTTCGATTGCGTTCCGTATCTCTTCCATTCGCTACCCTGCACGGTTAGGTTATAGTGCTCTTGCGGACCGGATTCGGTCACACCGGTTTCCATAGTCCCGCCTCGTTTTTCCCGGTAAGCAGGATCGGACTCGATGGATGCCATGCCGGGGTCTATTCACTCTAAAAGAACTTCCTGAACAGGGAGCTTTGATGAGGGTGAATTTTTTTTGAAGTTCTGCTCTGTGAACGAATGAAAATGGGGTGATGCAAGGGAAAAAAGAAGGAATCATCCGGTCGCAGGAGCCCGGACGACCAGAAAGTCAGCATACCCATCTCCTATGTTCCTCGTTGTATGCCCCTTACCCCAGGTATCCTCAAGCAGGACAATAGCCCCGGGCCCTAATCGCTTGACCGCACAATCGCCGGTCTCCACTTCCACTTTTCCTGAAAGGAGGATCAGGAACTGCCGGTGGGGAGCCGGATGCGGCTCACCAATCCAGCCGGGTTCAAACGTGTAGAACAAGTACCGGGATGAAGGATTGTCTGCAGAAACATAGAAGGGGGCAGCAGGGGGCGCGGCTCTCATCAGGTTCTGCTCAACCCTCACCGTATCGAGGTGTGTAATACCATTAGAGTCCGAATACACCCGGTAATACTCCAGCCGGGTGAGGGCAGCCGGGTTGGTCTGAGAGATGTTTGTTTGGTTGGTGGATCGAGAAGTGCTTCCTGACGGAAGTGCGAACATGCCTATGAGGCACGACATCACGCAGTTACTAAGCATATATGTTCCGTTTTTTCTCACCTATTTAACAGTAATCAATCTTCGTTAGGTGACCCGATCTAAGACGTCCTCTTCGTGAGCGACAAAAATATTATCTCACGTAGGCATCGGACATGGAAATACTCCGCGTACAGATGGGAGCCCCGCCTCTTTCAGACCGGTGTAAACCGGATCGTATACCATCGCGAGCCTTCTCTATCAGTGAAGTGGAGGTTGCCCCCCGCCCGTTCGCAGAGCGAGTACAGGAATCGGTGGGGCTTCCCGCCACAGGTGAGAGGCTCATCACAGCCGTCGCCCAAGAGGGTAACGAGAGCGGCTTCGCCCTCCCTACCTGCCCGGACGGCGATAGTGGCGGCCCCGCCCCCCACGAGATCCTCGAGCAGATAGGTCACCAGATCGAGGAACCGCTCCTTATCGACAGGGACGGACAGCGGTCCGGCACCGAGATCCACGGTGGCCGCGGTATCGGCCAGGAGTGGAGGCATCCCGATCCTAGCGAGGAGCATCCGCCCGAACGCCACATCATCGTCGGTGGATGCCAGAACGTCGTCATCGGAACGGGAACGTACGGTGTGTTCCCTGATGCATCCTTCGAGGAGCTCACGGAGATCGTGCACCGCGATGCCGCGGGGCGGGCTGAACCCCCGGAGCATGGTGATGTAGTCTCCCAGCAGCCGTTCCGCCCGCTGCACCAGCGTCGGATCGATGATCTGCGTAAGTTCATCCTGGTTAAACGAACGCTGGAGCTTGCCGACCACCTGCCCGCCCTTGAGCGCAAGATTCAGGGGAACATACCCGCCGGAATGGTACTCCCGGTTGAATGCATCGAAGCCGTCAAGCAGGTCATCGATGACGTCACCGCGTATCAGCGCATGGAGCCCGCGTGCGATATCAGTCTCCTCCAGTTCTTCCATCATGTGGGAGACATAGTAGAGACGCCCGGCCATCACGGTGAAGAGCTCGTGTACCTGTTCCATGCAGTCCTCTGCAAATGCGGCAGTCTGCCGGGCCCGCTCCGGATCCAGCTCCGCAATACCGGTGAGGCGGCGGGCATCTCTCTGCACCGCTTCAAGCACACGGGCGCCGTCTTTTACCGAAAGCATCGGACCGTGCCCGAGGCAGACCACCTCGATCCCGCCGCAGGAGAGGAGCGCCCGTACCTTGTCAAGGGATCGGATCAGCGCCTCCTGGTCCCAGCCGGAGATGCCGGCGATACCGGGGCTGGCAGCAAGGAGGAGGTCTCCGGTAAAGAACAGCCCGCCGATCTGGAAACAGCAGCTGTCCGCACTGTGGCCGGGCGTGTGATAGACCTCGATCCGGGGGCCGCTTCCGAGGATGAGCTCTTCCTGCGGGAGGCCAGACTCCATTGGTTTTTGCACCACCGTGACGGTGACTCCGTTGGCATACCTGCACCGAACTGGCTCGCCACCCCCTTCTGCGTTTGATGCCGCGAGAAGGTGCAGATCGATCCGCATCGGGGCGAGCTCCCGGCCCAGCACCTCCGCCTGGGTCATCCGGCGATCCGCCGATTCGACCACTTCGACCCCATGCTCCTGCAGCGCCACCATCGCGGTGCACGGGTCGACCAACAGGGGGACCGAGAGGGCCGCCACGTAGTGATCGACATGCCCATGCGTCAGCATCACCACGAGCGGGAGAGCCCGCTCGGCCTGGATCGCCTGGATGAGCGATGCCAGATGTGCCGCCTGTGCCGGAAGACCCCCGGGGTCGATGAGGATGATCGCGTCCGATGTCTGGACGAGGAATGAGTTGGACGAAACCGTATCAACCTTCCGGATCAGGGGATAGATCCGTGCTTCCCCGCAACCGGGCACCGGCTGCCACTGCAGGGGGATCAGGGGTTCACTGCCAGCCGGCAAGCGCTTCTCCCTCGGAGGGATAGATAGAAAAGATCGAAGTAAAACCGGCGAGCCGGATGATCTTATGCACGTCTGCGGAGAGACAGCAGAGCCCGTATCGGTCGCCCGGATTCTTCAGTTTCTTGGCCGTGGCAAGAAGAACCCGCAGGCCGCCGCTGCTGATGTAGGACACCGCGGAGAAGTCTAAAAGGATCTTTCTTGTGCCTCTTTCGATGGCCTGATTGATGGCCTGTTCAAGTATCGGTGCGGAGACAGTGTCGATCCTCCCGGCCGGTGATACGATGGTCACAGCCTGCCGTTCCGCGGTCGTAATTTCCACACTACTTCCCTTCTGATTCTTCTGTTGTTCAGAAGATTAATAATGTCGTTTCCGGGATCCGGATCGCAAATTTTCTCCTGGAAGTGTAAAGGATACCTCCAGAGAACTCCATCCGCGCGGTAGGGAATGACAGAAACACTACGATATTAAGAGAACCGGTGCAATTCGTATACGAGTGTCCATGGCCGCCACCCTCCTCTCCATGCTGATCCTCCTCCTCCAGCTGGCCTCGGTCATTATCGTGGTTGCCTATCTTCTGACCCGGAGCAGATTCTTCGTGGAGGTGCTCGACGGCCACCCCGCAGTACGGACCCAGCTCATCCTCATCGCGGTCTTCGGCGCTCTCTCGATCTACGGCACCGCGGGAGGGGTTGAGATCCTGGGAGCGATCATCAATGTCCGTGACCTCGGACCGATGGTTGCCGGACTGGTAGGCGGCCCGGTGGCCGGTCTTGGGGCGGGTGTGATCGGCGCCCTCTACCGCTCCAGCCTGGGAGGATACACCATGGTACCCTGTACCATCGCCACCCTCCTCGCCGGTCTCTTCGGCGGTCTGATCTGGCTCGCCAATAAGAGAAGGTTTCCTGCCATGGCGATCGCGGTCTCCTTTGCTGTCCTGATGGAAGGATTGCACCTGCTGCTTGTCCTCGCGATCTGTCGTCCATTCGAAGAGGCACTTGTGGTCGTGAGTACGGTCGGCCTCCCCGTGATCCTCGCGAATGCCGCCGGTATGTTTATCTTTGCCTTCATGATCAGCAACCTTGAAACTGAGCGCAGAATGCAAGCGGAACGGGACGACCTGCTCCGTGAGGTCGAGAGGAAGAACACCGAGCTCGTCATCGCTGCCGAGATCCAGCGGAGTTTCCTGCCGGATACAATCCCCCAGATCGAACACTTTGACATTGCGGCAAAGAGCATCATGGCCAAGGAAGTAGGTGGGGATTTCTTCGATGTGATTCCATTCGAAGTGATCCCCCTGCGAAAGGACCGGCTCGGGATCCTCATCGCTGACGTCTCCGGGAAGGGGATCCCAGCCGCCCTCTTCATGGCTCTCTCCCGGATCGTAGTCCGGGTGAACGCGATCTGGCACCAGAAGGCACCGGCTGATGCGATACGTGATGCGAATGCGATCATTGCGGCAGACTCAAAGACCAGTATGTTCATCACACTCTTCTACGGCATACTCGATGCGAAGGACCGTTCTTTCTCCTATGTGAACGCCGGCCACAATCCGCCGATTCTCTGCCGCGGTACCGATGGAGCCTTTTCGGAACTAGCGGCGACCGGAATGGCGATCGGTGTTGTCCCGGATGCAGAGTATACCTCAAGTAGTGTCGTTCTGGGACCGGGTGATGTGCTGGTGCTGTACACGGATGGGATCACGGAAGCCGAAAACGCTGCGCAGGAGATGTTCGGGGAAGAGCGGCTGCGAGAGGCGATTGTCAGGGCAAGGACTCTCCCGGCGACGATGATCATGGATGCGATCCTCGAATCCGTTCATGCGTTCATCGGCACTAACCCCCAGTCAGACGATATCACGCTAATGGTCGTGAGGAACGTGTGAGATGACCTGCTCACGAACGCTCACCATCAGCGGAGACATCCATGAGATCCCGCAGATTTCCGCCGCACTCGAAGAAACAATGCGGGCCTGTGGATTCTCGGATGACGCGATCCTCGATATGCAGCTCGCAGTCGAGGAAGCGGTCGCCAATACGATTCTCCACGGGTACCGCGGTGCGGTCGGTGAGGTGACCATCGCTATTCATGCTACACTGCAATCCGTGCAGATACGGATCGAAGACCATGCCCCACCGTTTGACCCGCTCTCGCTCCCGGAACCAGATCGCGGATCCGATCTTGCGGAGCGGAGGATCGGCGGGCTGGGCATCTATCTGATGCGCCAGGTGGCGGACGAGGTCGTCTACGAATATACCGGCAGCAAAAACGTCCTGACGCTCGTCAAACGGAAGGCTGCCTGACGCCTTCCGGTCAGGGTTCCCTGATGATAGCCTGGATATAGGCAACGCCGATCTTTGCCTTGCGGAGCCGAGTGCTGTCGAGGAGGTGGCGCATATCGACGAACTCGCCTTCGGCGACGATCTTCTTCACCTGGTTATTGAGGTCGAGCGAGGCATCGTAGGGAATGTTTCTGAAGACGACCCCGTGGTTGTGGAGATACATCCCCTGTGCAGCCCTCTGGTTCAGTGGATTTGCATAGTAGAGGGCAGAAAGATCATCGGGAGCAAAATACGAAAGGTTGCTTCCGAGATCGACGCCGATTCCGAAACACACGAGGGTATCGCCGTGATATACCGCTCCTGCATCGGAGGCAAACCAATCTTGAATCTGGGACGGATCCACGATCGAAGCTCCGCCAGGCGGGGCAAAGGACGCGATCGGGGCCTTCTTCAGACCTGAGCTGGCAAACCCGGCGATGATACCCCAGATCGCGACGGCAACCACCCCGTGGTAGTTCTCCACCCTTTTTTGCGCCCCGGCAAAGATCGCCTGGTAGATGCCGCTAAGCGGCACGCCCTGCTGGTCTCCTGTATCAAGAACGAAGTATTCGTTGAACGGGCCATCGAGCGTGATATTGTAGCCGGTGTAGACCGGGACGTCGCCCGTCGACTCCGGGGTGAGGAAATCCGGCGTGCTGTTGCCATCCGTCGGAAGCCAGACCATCGAGCCGTGGAGCGTGATCATCTCCCCCAGAAGCGGCATGGCATCGCGGAGGCTGGTGCCGAGCGCCCCGAGGCCAAGCGAGTACTTGATCTCCTGGAATCCCTTCGTCCGGATATCTTCTTCCGTCAGCCGGGCGTGAAGGAGTATGTCCAGGCTGCCCAGCACCCGTAGGACCGGCCGTGCCGATATCCAGCCCGGCTCGACCGCGAGGGTCACGCCGCCATCCTCGATCTTTTTCTGGGCAATCTCGTCAGGGAGCGAAGGATCTTTGCGCTTTCTTGCGATAGCGTTCACCGCGTCCCGAACCGTCATGAAAATCTCGAAGACCGCGGTGAAGCCCGCCATGGCGAGCACCTTCGTCGGATAATCACCGACCCCGGCCAGAGCAAACCGGCCGTTCCTCCGTTTCATCTCCCGTTTCAGTGCGATAAAAACTCGGATACCTCCACTGCTCAGGTACGGGGAATCGGTCATATCGATGACCAGGTCCCGATCGTCGTCATGTATAGATTTGCGCGCCTCCTCGCCGAGCTGCTGGGCCCCAAAGGCATCGAGTCTTCCGGATACGACGAAGATCAGGACACCGTCGATTCTTTCGCTTCGTGCTTCCATCTCGCACGTTCCCCTGATGAGTTATAGCTGGGGAGACCTCTTGTAGTATTCGGAATTTGGCCGTTTGACCCGCTCTGCTCCCGGAACCAGCTCGCGGATCCGATCTTGCAGAGTATCGGCGGCTGGCATCTATCTGAATGCGCCAGGTGTGGATGAGGTGGTTTGCTTTCCAATGCCTATTGCTTTATTTCGTGGCATCCAGATCCCTATGTATGAGACCTCCCGTTGCCCTCTTGATTTTCATATTCGTACTGGCCACGATCCTTACAGCCGGATGCATAACCACTCCCTCACAGAATCAATCGGGAGCGACACCGACCATCACCCAGCCTCCCCCGTACGGAGCTCCCTCCAGTCCGGAAGCGCTGGTGGCATTCGTCGAAAAGGCTTATGAGTATGCGCAAGTGCACGGAAAGGACGCCGCGCTTGCCGAATTTAACAACCAGACCGGCCTCTTTGTGGAAGGTGATCTCTACATCTTTGCCTACGACCTGGACGGAAACACCCTGGCCCTTCCCTTCCAGCCGGATCTCCTGGGCAAAAGCCGCTGGAACGCTTCCGATGCGAATGGCACCCCGTTCATCCAGCAGATCATCCATACCGCGCAATCCGGCGGGGGATTCGTACACTATCTCTACCTGGATCCGGCGGACAACAACACGGTCAAGCCCAAGATCAGCTACGTCATGAGTGTGGATCAGGACTGGGTCATCGGGTCCGGCATCTACAATGCGGAGGAAGTGGATCCCCTCATCCGCGTGGGTGGGGATCCCCAGGTGAGGGTGGACCTGAAATCCTATGTCGAAGAAGCGATCTCCTATGCCCGGGAGCAGGGCCGGGATGCAGCGATCGCCGAATTCAACGACCGGAATGGCACCTTCGTCCGCGGGAACCTCTACATCTATGCTTTTGACTACAACGGGACGACCCTGGCGCTTCCCTTCCAGCCCCGGCTGATCGGGACCGACCTTTCCGGCCTCCAGGACCCCTTCGGTGTCAACTACACCAAGGTCGAGATCTATCTGGCGCAGCAGGGTGGGGGGTTCATTTTTTACCACTATCCCAACCCGGCCCGCAACATGACCCTCGAACCCAAGATGAGTTATGTCGCTCCGGTGGACGAAACCTGGTGGCTGGGAGTGGGGATCTACCTCTACGACGTACCGCGGACGATATCCTTCGCTGATCTGGCCATCTTTGTGGAGAACGCTTCCGTGTATGCGGCTGCAGTGGGGGAAAAGGCCGCTCTTGCCGAATTCCAGCAGAAAGACGGCCCATTCTCGCAGGAGAATCTGTATATTTATGCCTATGATCACAACGGCACCCTCCTGGCCCATCCTTATCAGGCGGATCTGGTCGGGACGAACCGGTTGAACTGGACCGATGTCCGCGGACTTCCCATGATCCGCGTCGGAGCCTATGTCGCTTCCCATGGAGGGGGATTCATCTCCTATCTGTACCCTGCACCGCAGGGTGGTGTGATCGACGAAAAAGCGCTGGACACCTACCAACCGAAGATAGGGTATGTATTTCCAGTGAATGAGCGCTGGTGGGTTGGGTCCGGGATCTATTTCTCGGACATAGTACCGTTGGGTTCCAGGAGACCGGAGGTGATCTCGCAGATGATAGGGTTGGTAGAAGCCAGTGCTGCCTACGGGCGCGAAATGGGAACCGCGGCGGCCTTTGCCGAGATCTCGAACCGGTCCGGGCGGTTTGTGGATGCAAAAGGGCACTACATCTATGCCTATGACTATAACGGGACGCTCTTGGCCCATCCCTATCTCCCGGAGAAGATCGGTTCAAGCCTGATCAATCGCACCGATCCGTTCGGCATGAAGAACATCCAGGCGCTTGTCGACACGGCACAGGCGAAGGGAGGGTACATCGTCTTCATCTGGCCGAACCCGGACAAGGGAAACCAGGAGGAGCTGAAGATCGGATACGT
>JAJRCO010000022.1 GCA_028678905.1 Methanomicrobiales archaeon | reverse complement strand
TGGCCGTGCAGGTTTTCACTCGAGCCATAGAAGCCGATGTCGGCTATGTGATGTTGCCCGCAGGAGTTCATGCAACCGGAAATCTTGATGGACAGCTGCTGCAATTCCGGGAACTCGCCCAACTCGTTTCCCACGAGGGGCGCCAGCGCCTCTGCCAGCCCGCGGGAATGCGTAATGGCAATCTGGCAGGTGTCAGCCCCGGGACAGCGGGTAATATCGGCCAGCTGGTGAGCTCCACTGTGCGTCAGTCCGACACGATCGAGCTCGTCGTGTACTCGTCTCACCAGAGATTCAGGAACCCAGCGCAACAGCAGATTCTGCGAGATGGCGACCTGGATGCGTCCGCCACAGAAACTGCGCGCAATCCGCGCGATGTGCCGCAGGTCCTCGACGCTCAAATCCCCGAGTGGAGCACGGACAATCGCCGCCACCCATCCCTTCTGTCTCTGATCGATGACATTGGAGGCAGACCATCCGGTGTAACGTCTTGCGGCTTGAATCGAACCGAAGGTGCCGGCGTTATGATCGCAGCCCGGCCCTTCCACCCCTCCTGCCTCCCGGTCCGCCATTAATCGTTTGATTTCCGCCTCGCCAAACGGCGGCTGTTCTTCCTCGAGGTTGAATCGAATCGCGCCTCGACCTGACCGCGTCAGCAGTGCCACCTGCCGTTCCTTCAGGACAGCCGCGCGGAACTTCTCCCAGCCCCATTCACGGATGAGGAACTTCAGACGGGCTCGCATGCGGTGAGAATGGTCTTCACGACGCTCACCGTAACGATCGAAGACGCGCAGCACGGCCTCAGCGGTGGGGATCAACAATTCTTCCGGGGTGAACTCCTCGAGCAACCGTGCCGATGCAGGCTGCGCCCCCAGTCCACCCCCGAGATAAATGCGAAATCCGCGCTCCGAGGCCCCATTTGTGCCGCGCATCGCAGCCACGGCACCAAAGTCGTGGATGGCAGTTCGCGCGTGATCCTCCGAGCACCCCTCAAACGCAACCTTGAATTTGCGCGGCAGGTTCTGGTTGATGGGGTTGCGCAAGAAGTACAGAGAGAGAGCGTCGGCGTAGGGGGGCACATCGAATACTTCCTTTGGTGAGATTCCCGAGAAAGGACACGCCGTCACGTTGCGGACGGTGTTTCCGCAGGCTTCACGTGTTGTCAAGCCCGCCTCGGCCAGAAGTGTCAGTACGCGCGGCAGGTGATCTCGCTGGATGTAATGGAACTGAACGTCCTGCCGCGTGGTGAGGTGCACTTTTTTGTTGGGGGTAAAAGCATCTGCAATATCCGCCAAAGTCTCCAACTGCCCGGCCGCGAGCCTGCCGAATCGGACCTTGACGCGAACCATGTGCTGGTCCGCGGCGCCGCGGATGCCGTAAATGCCGTTCTCCAGGCGGAATCTCCTGAACTCATCCGGATTCAGTTCACCGCGATCGACTCGGCCAATCTGCTCGACCAGCATCGCGATCTCGGCTCTCTGCTCCGATGGAATTGAAGCGGAAACTCCCACGGGGTCCTGATTGGCGTACATGGGTTCCTTTCGTCGCTG
>JAJRCO010000185.1 GCA_028678905.1 Methanomicrobiales archaeon | reverse complement strand
TTAAATACTATAATCAATAAAACAATAGCTTGTTATGGCAGTGAACCAGGCGCAGGTAGATCACATCCTCTCTTCCGCGTCCTCCGATGATCCGGAAGTGAAGATGCAGAAAATTCAGGACGAAGTGGACCTGATCAAGGTCTCCATCAAGCGCCTCCTGATTGATATCCGCGAACGGATGAACGAACTGGAAAACCCGTTTGTTCAAGCCGTGAACGGCACGGTTGTCCCTGCGGAGGCACGTGAGCAGGCAGCAGCTGCACGCGAGGCCGCGGAAGTAGCCCATGAGGCAATCGCGGCCATCCGGGAGGCAAAGAGTACACAATCCGTCGGAGAGGAGAAGACCCCCCATGATATACTCCTGGCATCCGGCCAAGTATCCGCGAGCAAGACCGGGGTTCCGCCCAAAGAAGTGCTCCTTGGCGGAGTTCCGCATAAGAGCGAAGAGATCTCCGATAACCTGGTTGAAGCACTCAGAGCCCAGCTAACTGCAAAACAGGGCCAGAAATCGGAACCCCCCCCGCGGAACGGGCAGGAGAAACTCCGGCTCACCAAAGTCCATCACTTGTTTGAATGGACCTCCCGAATGGTGAAAAAATATGGGCATGACCGGCTGGACATGATGCTCCAGTCCTATCGGGCGATGGGATATCTTACCAAGGAGTCCTGCGAGCAGGTAAAAGAAATCTCAAAACTTATGCCATCAGGACTCGGCGAATCCCATGATATCAGCCCCGATGAGTTCATCCAGGAACTGTATGCCTTGAATCGTATCCTCGATCCGTCTGATACCAGCCTGGACCGGGACATGATCGAGGTGTTGATGGAACAGCGGACGGCGAGCCTGCCAGAGGACAAGAAATCACCGGTCGGGAAGGAAAATCAGGATACCTGGGTGAGAATACCAGACGGAATCTGATATGTCGAGCGATACCTTTACCACTGCCATGTTTCTTATCGCTTCGATCGTCGCAGCCGGGGTACTTCTGAATGCCGTTTTTCCGGTAATCTATACCATGACCGGGACTTTTGGTCAGTCCTCTCATGAGGCAGACCAGAGGATCCGTACGGATATCAAGATCATCAATACCTACGCACGATCGGGTATCGGCCAGGTCTGGATGAAAAATATCGGGACCAACCGTATCTCCTATAACGAGATCAACATGTCTGATGTGTTCGTTGGAGCGCCGGGTGACTTTGAGAGTGTTCCCAGAAAGGTGGGATCCCTGGGCGGTAATGGCTGGAGCTACCAGGTCCTGGAAGATACCAACACCTACTGGGAACCGGGTGAAACCATGCATCTTACCATGGAGAGCAGCAAGATTCCGACTTCCAAGGGAGACATCGTCTACTTCCAGTATGTATCGGTGAATGGTGTGGTGAGGGCTACCGAATTTCCCGCGAGTGGTTGAGATGGGTGTCGCATCCCTGGTTGCTACGGCTATCGGTATTCTACTCCTGATCGTCACTGCCTATGTCCTCGCAGGAGGGACCCTTAGCGTAGCTGATGCAGTAGCCACGGCAGAGAAGGATGCGGCGGCTCAGCACGAGCTACAGATGCGTACTTCCATTGAGATAGTCTCTACCACCCTGACTGCCAACACATCCACCATCAGAGTGAATCTGGAGAACACAGGAAGTATATTGATTGGGGATTTTGCACACACCGACGTATACCTGATGCAGGACGGAATACCGGTGCACTATGCCTATGGAAGCGGTGCCGGATCCTGGGCGGTCTCTTCGATCCAGCCGGACGAAATACATCCCGGATACCTGGACCCTGGTGAGATTATGATCGCTGATATCACCTATACTGGATCATCCCCCACCTGGATCCAGATGACCACTCCCTCAGGAGTATCAGACTCGGACTATCTGTGAGGCGGCAATCATGACAGACAAGAAACAGGACCTGGCGGATCTCCTAGGTGGATCGGACAGGTGTATCCTTTCTACTGGCAACGCGGAGATCGACAAAAAAATCGCGGATGGTCTGCCCCTTTCGTCCCTGACCCTGATTGAGGGGGAGAACGACACCGGCAAGAGCGTGCTCACCCAGCAGATCGTCTGGGGGGCAATGAAGCAGGGGATGAATGTGGACATCTTCACTACCGAAAGCACCTCCAAGTCGTTCCTCTCACAGATGGAATCCATGAGCCTGGATGTCTCCGAATATTTCGCATGGGGGTACCTACGCCTGTTTCCCCTCCACATTGCCGGAATGAAGTGGAGCAAGGAAGAGATGGATGGCATGCTCCAGCGGGTTATCGATTTCATCCGCACCAGCCGGGCCGAAGTCGTAGTCATCGATTCGCTGACCATGTTCACCGAGTACACCACCTCCGACATGGTGCTGACCTTTTTTACCAATTGCAAAAATCTTGTGGATTATGGGAAAACGATCCTCATCACCCTCCACCCCTACGCGTTTGAGGAGGACACTCTGGTGCGGATCCGCTCCACCTGCGATGCACACCTAGTGATGAAGAAGACCCAGCTGGGCAACAAGTACGTGATGCTCATGGAAGTGGTGAAGGTGCGGGGGGCCCACAAGACCACCGGCAACATCGTGAGCTTTGAGGTACATCCCGGGTACGGCATGAAGATCATTCCGGTTTCCATGGCGAAGATATGAGCTTCCTCTCCCAGTCCGTCCGGTTCCCGTTTACCCCCGCGGTCAACGACGAAGGGAACGACTGCTACCATAACCTCGAGGAGTGTGCCCTGTACCGGATGCTTCCGGCGAATGCAAAGGAATACGTCCAGAAAAGCCCACACCTTCTCGAATATCTCCACATCTTCCCAGTCGATACCTATGGGATCCCTCTGTTCTTCTCCGAGCTGAAGCGGGATCTCAAATCCATAAAGGAGCCAAACCTGATCTACCCGGCCAATGACGAGACCTTCATTCATATTTTTCCGGACCCGAATGATACCCGGAATTTCTACATCCCCATTGAACCATCGTTCCTCCACAACATCACCGAATATCTCCCTCTGGTGGAGACCCGGTTGATCGGCCTTCTGGATGCCCTGGATTACGACCCGGTCACTGAAAAGGAGCGGGCTGATGTACTGCGGAAACTGATGTCCCGGGTCCTGTATGTTCAGAACGGTGAAGAGATTCCGGCAAAACTTCTTTCGGGAAACAGGCAGTCGGGATTTAAGGATAAGATCGTCACCTTCCTGAACAAGGATTTTAGCGCCGATAAAAGCCAGAAGAAAGACAATTCTGCCCCTCTTATCCCCACCCTGGCCGATGGCCGCATCGTGGTGAACACCCAGCAGTATAAGGCGATCGAGTACATGATGGTGCGTGACAAGATTGAGATGGGCGCCCTGAAACCGTTCATCTCTGATCGCTACATTGAGGATATCTCCTGCGACGGGGTGGGACCCATCTTTGTGGAGCATAAGGTCTTCAAGGGCCTGAAATCAGTCATCGAGTTTACTAAAGCGGAAGAACTGGATCTCTTTGTGATCAAGCTCGCCGAGAAGATCAAACGCCCTCTCACCTATCGGAATCCGATCGTCGATGCGACCCTCCCCGATGGATCCCGTATCAACATTGTGTTCGGAACCGAGATCAGCAAGAACGGCAGCAACTTCACCATCCGTAAAGCAATGGACGATCCTATCAGCGTCCTGCAGCTTGTCGAGTTCAAGACCTGTGACTACATGGTGGCTGCGTATCTCTGGGTGTGCCTGGAACACGGTATGTCCTTGTTTATGAGCGGCGAGACGGCGAGCGGGAAGACCACCAGCCTCAATGCCATGACCGCGTTTCTTCCGGCCGAGAATAAGATCGTGACCATCGAAGATACCCCAGAACTGAAAGTTCCCCATAAAAACTGGACCCGGGAGGTCTCCAAAGGGAAAGGCAGGGGTGAGGGGGAAGGATCCGAGGTCACCATGTTCGACCTGCTGAAAGCGGCTCTCCGTCAGAGACCGAATCAGATCCTGGTGGGCGAGATCCGGGGAGTGGAGGGTTCGGTGGCGTTCAGTGCCATGCAGACCGGCCACCCGGTGATGAGCACCTTCCACGCTGCATCGGTTGAGAAGCTGATCCAGCGGCTCTGCGGGGATCCCATCAGCATCCCCAAAACATATGTGGACAATCTCAACATCGTAGTGATCCAGAGCGCGGTCAAACGCCCCACCGGAGAGATGGTGCGGCGGATGCTTTCAGTGAACGAGCTCCTGGGGTACAACCCAGAGACGGGAGGCTTCTCTTTCGTGGAGATGTTCCACTGGAATCCTATCACCGACGAATTCGATTTCACCGGCAAGGGTTCGAGCTATCTGCTGGAGGAGAAAGTCGCCACGCTGCTCGGGATTCCAGAAAACAAGAAAGGGGATATCTATCTCGAGATCGAAAAACGGGCAAAGATCCTGGAGCGTCTCCACAAGGCCGGCTATACCGGATTTTACGACTTGTTCAACATGATGACCAAGATCAAGAAACAGGGTCTGACCCAGATCGGAGGCTGAAGAATATGTTCGAGCAGGCTACCGAGTCCCTTCGCAAGAAGAACGCCGGTAAGTTGCCCTTTGAAGACCATCTCGCCTCCCTGCAAGGGCTGGCGGAAAGGATCTCTGAGAACAAAAAAATGGGAGCGGACCTGCTGTTCATGAGCACCTACATGGCCTCCATTACTACCTCCGGGGTGACCCGTCCGGAGATCTTCGAGTACACTGCGGCACGAAAGGAGTATGTTCCGGCAAAGTACGTCGAAAAGGTCCAGAACTTCGTAATCCGATGGAATTACAGTTACGTGGAGGGGCTCCTGATCGTAGCACAGAAAATACGAAACGAGATGCTCCAAAGTATGTTCAACCGGTACGCAAACTCTATCGAATCGGGTGTCCCAGACGAGGACTTCCTTTCCAAAGAGCTGGGTACTATCCGCAGCGTGTACCGCAACACCTACGAACAAGGCCTGGAGATGCTCAAGAAATGGGGAGATGCGTACATCGCGATGCTGTTCTCAGCGTCCCTAGTGGGGATCATCATCATGATCTCGGTGGCCATCTATTCGCCGGAAGGCATCGAGTCCACCCTGAACATGTCATACATGATCATCCTGGTCATCTCCATCTTCGGGCTTGGAATCATGTACAAATCTGTGCCCGAAGATGAGCGGACTCATCGTATGGCCGTGTGGGAATCACGAGAACAGGGAATCATCCATCGTATGGAGCGGATGATTCTTCCTCTGATCGCACTGGCCTGCGTAATGCTCTTCCTGATCGGTTCAAATTTTGGGATGATCTTCCTGCTGGCCGGTATTCTGCTCGCACCGCTGGGCCTGATCGGGTTCATCGATGACGCCAATATTGTTAAGCGGGATCGCGACTTTTCGACGTTCATCCGGGGTCTGGGTGCGGTGATGGGAGGGAAGGGTATCACGACCATCCACGCGATGGCCGAAGTGGATAGGGAATCCCTCCCCCACCTGAAACCACATATCGATGCCGTCTACTCCAAACTCAACCTGGGCCTCAATGAGCAACTGAGCTGGGAGAGATTCGTCGGGGAAACCGGGAGCAATCTGATCTACAAATACATGAATATCTTCCGGGACGCAATGGAGCTGGGCGGGACTCCTGATACCATCGGGCAAATCGTAGGATCATCCGTGCTCGAACAGGTGCTGCTACGGGAAAAGCGGGAGATGTTCTCCAAGGGATTCATCGTTCTCTTGGTGCCCATGCATGCCGCGATGGTGGGTATCTTTCTCTTCCTGTTCTACGTCATGCTCACCATGTCCAGAGCCATCACAGCAGTGATGACGACGTATAGCGAGTCTTCCTCCGCCCTCTCCGGTCAATCAGTAGGGGCAAGTGCAATGGGAGGGATGAACCTCTTTGTGAACTTCCCGGAGGCCCAGATGGCCTCCTATGTGATGATCGTCCTGCTGATTATCACCACATCCAACATTATCGCCGGCAAGATCGTCGCGGGGGGAGATCGGTACATGTTCTATTTTTTCGCAAGCATGCTCTGCACCATCACCGGCCTGATTTACGTACTCGCACCCCTCGTGGTCAACTCATTCTTTACCATACCAGCGGTGGGAGGTTAATGACATGAAACCGGAATGCAGACGTATGCTTACCATGGCTTCGGTGATTGGCGCCGGAACGGTGCTCATTCTGTTTGATACACCCCCGATCCTGCTGATTACGGGAACGGTTGCCCTGGGGTTCCTCATGCTGATCCTCACCGGATCCCTTCGTCTATCGGAGAAGGAGTCCGGGGGACGGAAAGGGAGAGTGGAAGAAAAGAAAGAGATCATACGTGAACAGCCTGGGGGAAAAAAGATAGAAACGGTTCCATTACCGGAAATAGGTAGCGAAAAAGTTAAAAAAAGATCGATTCGAAAGCTGTTCTCTTCCCTAGCCCGGATGGTAAAAAAGGAAAAGGCACTCCCCAAACCAGACCAAAAAGTCAAGAAGATTGACGAAATGCTGGACACCCTCATCGCGGAGTCCCCTGTTCCGGCTCAGGTTACTCCTGTACCGAATACTCCGTCACCCAAAGCTGCGGCGCCTCCTCTCGGACTTGCGCCGCTAAAGGAACTTACCACTGCACAGCTGGAGGACGATCTCCTCACTCCCGAGGGTATGGAAGGCGATCGAGATTCCCCCCTCGATCTGGGGCCTTCGGTATCGATACCGCCTGATTTGAGTAAGGAAACCGACGAGGTGGAAGATACCCTCAAAGTACACGAAGGCGACTTGGCTGACCTGGACAGCCTTGGGGAGATGGATCTGTCGATGGACTCTCTGGGAGGTATCGATCT
>JAJRCO010000122.1 GCA_028678905.1 Methanomicrobiales archaeon | reverse complement strand
GCCGCCGCGTCCATCCCCTGCTGGCTGGCGTTCGTCGATGCTTCCTGGGCCGCTGTCAGTTTATTGGCCATTTCCAGGCCGGATCCGCCAACGCCGCGTTGCTGGGCGTTCTGAACGATGGCTTCCCGGTTGCCTTTGTTGGCCGTGTCCAGCGACCGGATGATTTCAGCCACGTCCGCCTTGGATTGGGCGTCCATTCCGCCGGAATCCACGATGCCCTGAAGTTTGGACAGGGAACCAAGCTGGGCCTTGCGAACCGTCGGATCTTCTTCGATGTCCAGGTAGGCCGAAGGATCGGCCATCACAACCTGGGCGTCTTCTGGTGTGATCACGCCTTGCTGGATCAAATCTTTAAGCTGATATTGCATTTCGGCAATGGTCGGCGGTCGGAGTTTTCCGAATTCGTCCATTTGCATCTGAAGAATTTTCATGGCGTCGCTTTGCCCTGATTTGCGCCCAAGAAGACTGGACGCCGCCATTCCGGCGCCAATTAAAAGTGCTGGTGCGACCATATTATGCCCCCTCTGGATTGATGAACGCGCCTTCGCTACGCATCCCCGGATCGTTCAGGATCGAATTGGGCGGCGGCGTGTAGAAGCCAAGCCGCTGGAAGGCTCTGATCAGTGCAAGCCCCCTGGCGTTGGCTTCGGGATTGGAACTGTGATACATGGTTCGGCCCGTCATCACCGCATCATAAAACGGCTTCATTGAATTGACCATATACGATAAACGCTCATCGCTTCCAGGGGCGCCAGGAAGGCTACTCCATGAGCCTTCGGAGGCGATCACCCGTTCCAAGTCCTTTTGCTTCAGCGCTTCTTTGGAATTTCCAATGGCTTCGCCGCCCCTGAAGTCCAGAAGGTCGCGGCTGGCCGTGCCGGCCTGACCGATGTCGTTTTTGTTCAGAAGACCGGATTCGCCGCCCATCAAATCTTCCAGCGCGGCGATGCGGGCGTAGTCTTCGGCGCTGGCGGCGTTGGCCCGGGTGATCTGGGCGTCCGGGGATTGCATATTGGCGAAGTTCGACGGGTCGAAGTCCACGTTGTAGAAATCGGGGCTTCCGTATTTCCACCACTCATTCAATTGGCCCTTCGGCGTGTTTGGCGTCACCGCATAATCTCCAGCGTGCTTCAGCGTGTAGATGGTGTTCAGAAGTTCGCTTTGCTGGGCCGGCGTGATCCCCATAATGTCCATGTCTTCCTGGGTGAGGTTCCCGCCCTTGTTCAGATAGTCCTTCAGCTTGTCCATTGCCGCCTGGGATTTCGTGGTGGCTTCGGTTTTCGTGGCCGCCAATTTATTGGTTAGGTCCGTGTCCAGCCGACCACGTGTGGCGTCCAAGGCCGCTTTCGTGGCCGCCGCCGTTGCGCCTGTTTTGCCGCGTCCCGCCGTGGCGTAGCCGGTGGCTTCACCGGTCGCCGTGTCCAGATAGGACGAAAGTTCCGCAAATGGTTTGGCCGCGTCCGTCAATTTGGCGCGGGCTTCTGGGTTTTGGCCGATCAAAAGGTTGTCCAGCGCGGTCATGCCCTTGGTGGGGTTGG
>JAJRCO010000270.1 GCA_028678905.1 Methanomicrobiales archaeon | reverse complement strand
TTCAACGCAAAGGTTTCTTTCCGGCCGATCATGAACCCGCGAGATCTTGCCACGGCCGGTCCATCGATTGCCAAAGCCGCTCAGCAATACGGAAAGTAGACTACAACTACAATTCGTGAAGAGTGTTGTTTGCACAACTTGGCGCGAGCCTTTTCTAGCAGGTTGTTCTATGAAAGGGGATGCCAAGAGAAGAAACCGGCTCCCCAGTCCAGGGAGAAGAGTTTCTCTTGACATCCCCTTTCATAGAACAACCTGCTAAAGGGGATCTATCCCTGAAAACGGGACGAATCCCACCGAAAACCAAGTGGTTGCAGTAGCAGCTCGCCACCGCGGGAACCCAATTGCTTTGCTCCCTCAAAACGATCCGACCGACTTTCGCTTGATTGAAAACTACGCTGGGCTTATGCTTTCGTCGAAGGCGAGATGGAATGCCGGCACGGCGGGGGCAGGCGCTACCGGTACAATGGGAGGGATCAATGACGAGAATAGAAAGTCCCAATCAGTTTGTCATCTTTGAAGGCCTCACGGCGCAAGATTCAGACGCCATCTTGCAGCGCGGCGAGGTCATTACCGTCAAGAAAGGGACGAGAGTGATCGAGGCCGGCCAGCCGGCGTCGGCACTGCTATTGGTGCGTTCCGGAAAAATCGAACTGAGGTTCAACCTGGTGTATTTCAATGAGTCAATCGAAGCTTGCTTGGAGATATTAGGCGCTGGCGAAGTGATCGGCTGGTCGGCATTGATTCCTCCGCACAAGTACACTCTAGCCGGTTACGCCACCGAAGATTCCGAACTGCTCCAGATCAAGGGCTCCTCCCTACAGGATTACTGTGATGCCCATCCGCGGGTGGGTAGCACGGTGATGGGCAACCTCGCTCGTATCGTGAGCAAGCGTTACGAGATCACCCGGCAGTTGCTTATCGGGGAAATCCAGCGGGATTTGAAGAAAAAGGAAGGCCACTCGCTCTGGAAGTCCGACTGACTCCCACGGAGATTTGTCCAAACGGCCGATTTGATGCATTTTCATACCGGGATGCGCGGTACATGGCGATGCAAAATTGCCATCACGAGAGGAAGAAATTCTGAACTGGCTGGATCGGCTGGTGCAGGAATCTGAAAATCAGAGCTACGTGCTGATCCTCCTCAGCACCTCCGCGGCTTCGGTGCTCGGGCAGGACTTTGATGGCAACGATACGGTCAAGGCGCGAGTCTTTGCCCTTGTACACTTCGCCCATACCACCCGCGCCAATCGGCGCGAGTATATCGAAGTGCCCGAGTTTGTTGCCTGC
>JAJRCO010000144.1 GCA_028678905.1 Methanomicrobiales archaeon | reverse complement strand
TTACAATTGGGTCGAAAAGAGGCCCTATCAAAAGCTTAATCATAAAACTGATTTTTTTATCCCTGTTGGTCTTCTCGTCTGGATGCCAGTCTCGGGCGGTTTCCCCGGGCCTTCCAACGCCAACTTCCTCGTCGCGGGTAACCGTCCTGGGCCAGCGACAATATACCGTGCACCAGCAAGTCCAGCTCGTCAACGATGGTCCCGGTCAGCCAACCAAACAGAACATCTGGATAGCGTTAATCCATGACTTTCCGCCCTACCAGCAAGTGAAGTCAATGGTGATTGCTCCACAGGATTATCAGCTGGTGGTGGATGAATACGGCAACCAGTACGCCGAGTTCGACTTCTCGGGGCA
Source organism: Methanomicrobiales archaeon (assembly GCA_028678905.1). Taxonomy (GTDB): domain Archaea; phylum Halobacteriota; class Methanomicrobia; order Methanomicrobiales; family JACTUA01; genus JAJRCM01. The sequence continues at coordinate 1,060 of JAJRCO010000144.1, read as the reverse complement.
GCCGGCCAATACCACCCAGACAGTAAAGATTGATTATCAGGTCGTCATAAATGAATTGGCGTACGACTTATCGGTATGCCAGGGGACAGCCCCGGATGAATTCACCCAACCCGAGCTGCACATCGAGTCGGCTAACCCACAGATTGTATCCCTGGCCGAAAAGCTCTCGCAGGGCAAGGATACCAATTGCCAGCAGGTGCGGGCGTTTTATGATTATGTCAGCAGCGAGCTCACCTATACCCCAAACAGTGAGAATTGGGGTGCCCAGGCAGCCCTCGGGCCGATGGGCTCCGATTGCACTGAATACTCCGACCTCCTGGTGGCACTCAGCCGGTCGCAAGGCATCCCTGCCCGCTATTTCGAAGGGCTTTTCTATCTTGATAACAGCGCAGGGTCCACCGCGACAATTGAGCACGCCTGGCCGGATGTGAACCTGCCGAATGTTGGCTGGACCGCCTTGGATCCCACCCTGGGGCGGGCAGCCGTCAACCGGGAGACATATTTTGCCCATTACACCCCGGATCATATCATCGTCACGCTGGGGGCCAGTCCGTCTGTACTGCGCGGCAGCAGTTATTGGTCTCATCTCTATTGGCCGGGCGACAGCACCCATATCCGGGTGGACGGGGAATGGCAGATCGAGCCTGCCAGCCAGGTGGGAAACTAAACAGGACCATCGTTGGTTCTGTTAATTCTCTGTGATTGAAAAATTTATTCCCGTGAGCTGATTTTGTAAGACGGTGGCTGTCTTTGAAATTAGTAACTCATCACTCCCCGCGCTTGCGCAAGTATGTGTGCATAATTACCGATAGCACGATGATAAAGCCGTAGATCAGCTGGGTCAAAAATCCGGTTAAACCGACGGCTACCGTTGCAGCATCGATGGAACCAATGATAAACGTCCCAAGGAATGTTCCCAGAATCGTGCCGGTACCACCAAAGACGGACGTCCCACCCAGGAAGACAGACGCCAGGGTATTAAGCAAATAACCACTGCCCATATTGGGCCAGAAGTAGGATATATAAAAACTACTGATGAGACCCGCAAAGGCCGAGACCA
>JAJRCO010000154.1 GCA_028678905.1 Methanomicrobiales archaeon | reverse complement strand
GGGGTGAGGCCGGTATAGCCGCCAAACTGGTTCACCTGATTGGATGTGGACTCAATACAAACCGCCGAGTCGTTCTCGCGCGCATGGTGCATCGTGGAATCGAGTACGGTGCGGTGCGCTGAGCACACAGAGAACAGGCCCACCGCTTTTCTGCTGCGATTGCGTTCGACTACGTTTCGCACCCAAGCTGTGGGGGAAAGTTGACGAAGACTTGTTATGGGATTCGCCTCCCTAGTCATGGCGGACACCATCAACCTCGAACCACGCCACCGCTCCGCGTTCTATGTTCGGGAGCCTGAAAACCATGTCGTTGCCGACGCGCTTGCCCTTGATCTGCACCTCTTCTTGCATGAACGGTAGCCAATGCAGTGCGGTCGCCTTCGTGTTCGCCACCGCAATCGTTCCGTTCGCCTGCGGGACGGGGACGGCATTCTTGCCGCCTACCAGCCCACTGAAGTTTGCGAAAAACACGTGCGGTTTCCCTTCCACGATCGCCATTGAAGTTGCCACTGTGGGTGAGACATCAACTCGAATGCGAGGCTGGTGCTGCAATGCTGCGAGCAACTCCGAGTAGGAGGACGGCGACTTCTCCTCGGAATCTCGCTCAAGCGCATCAGCGTGTCGTTTGCCCGGATCATCAGGAAAGTCCTTCACGGCGGAACCAAGCTGCGGAAGCGCTGTTTTCCCTGTCGCCACGATTTTTCCTCCCTGGTTGGTGAACTGCCGCAATTCGTTTAGCTCCTCATCACTGAGCACCTGCACATCGGGCAAAACAAGAGTGTGCCCGTGGAATTCGCGCAGCGTTCTCGGAGTTACAACTTGAAATTCCCAGTGTTCTTGCATCAGTAGCGTCACTACGCCACGGAACGACGAAATGAATTCACTAAAGAAATAGTCCCGCGTCTTGGGAGAGAAGTAGACGCCGACCGGATCGATGGGAATGCGGGGCTGATAGAAATGATCCTGATGTTGCGCTACCCATCCGAAGATGCGCGTCCGAGTCGCGATATCGTTCGAGTTTGACATGTTGTGACCTTTCGCGTCCCACATGTTGGCTCCGGCCATCACTTCCGACATCGCGAGATTAAGCATCGCGTCTTGCGGGGCGATCTTCTTATCTCCGTCCCAGGAGTAGTTCAGAATCCAGGTAGCCTTGCCTTGCGCGAAGCTACGGAACGCGTGCATGCCAACCTGGTAGAACATCCAGTCTGCGAACGAGCGGGCGGAAGCCGTGTGATCGCCACCGCCGAATTCATACTCATGGGCAATGGCGTCGACCACCGGGTAGAGCTCGTATACGTCAGCGCCAACGCGCACCGCTTCCTCCTCGATTCCCGGATAGATCTCGGGAATCGTGCGGATATTCGGATTCACCGATTTCGCGGATTCATCAATCTCACGCATGAATCCGGTGATCGTCTCAATTCGGAAGTCCACCCATTTGCGGAAGTTAGGATCGGTGAGATCGCCCAATTTCAGGTCCTTGCGCGCGTCGAGCCCTGTTCGCTCGCGAAAAGCAGCGACGGTGTAGTCGTCAAAGCTGGCCCACGTCTGTTCCCAACCCTCGAAATGAGTCATCCAGTAAGGGATATCGACGTAGATCCCGTCAATGCCCGTCGCGGCGATTTGTCGTACACGCTGCATATACTGCTTCCGCCACTCCTGCGCATAAGGTGAAATCCAGACGTCTTCGTCACCGGGAGCAATCCAAAACGCCGCGCCAGATCCGAAGATCGCCGGCTCGCCCGTGACCTTGCGCTGCAACCAGTCCGGATGATCCTTCGCCATGCTATGCGCGGAATTGGCGGCATTCGCGGTAATGCACTCGGTTCCAGCGATATAAACAAAAGCCTTGTTGCCCGCCTGATGAGCTTTTGCGGCGAGCGCTTGGATTTCCTTTAACTTGTGCGTGGGATCAAGAAAACTTTCGTAGCGGCCGGTAATGTCGTTATCAACCTCAATTCCGTACACGTGACTGGCCGTGGCGTCTCGAACGATTTGGTCAATATTATTGCTGTTCAACCCGTAAGCCCCGATACGGACAACGTGAGTCCAGTCACGTGCCCGTTCCGTGTTGCCTTCTGCGCCCGGTGAACTGCTACTAAGCAGAAAAACTACAATCAGCAAGGGCCAGGAAACGTGCTTCGCCATCCACCGCACGATATTGTGAACTGTTCGCATAACTTACGAATTCTTACGACTCGATGTTCTGCGCTACTTCCCTGTAAATTGAACATTTATCGCCCGGCATCAAGTTCCAGACCGGGGCACCGGGCTGAGAGATTACACCGAAAAACTGCTTGACAGCAAGGAAAAGATAAGCAAGAGTACTGAACCGTAATGAAGCGAAATCATCAGCGTTTCGTGCGCTGGCGGGGG
>JAJRCO010000259.1 GCA_028678905.1 Methanomicrobiales archaeon | reverse complement strand
CATGCGCGTGCGGCCGCTGGCGGCGGCCTGCGGCTGCGCGTCCTGCTTGGGCGCGTCCTGCTTCGGCTGCGGATCGGGCTGGGCCTGCGGCTGCGCGTCGGCCTGCTGGGCAGGCTGCGGCGCGGCCTGGATCCCGCCGCGCGGCGCCTGCAAGGGCGTGCCCTGCGTTCCGGCCGGATCGCAACCCGCGTTGAGCGCGGCGTTGAACGCCTGCGCGTCGCCCCAGCCGGCGAAGGTGGCGAGCCCGACGCCGTTGGGCCGCAGGAGCGACTTGCAGCGATCGACGATGCCCGGGGTGTCGAAGGTGCACTTGCGCTCGGTCCACCCGGCCGGCGGCAGCCAGCTCGCGTCCTGCGAGTGGACGTTCTTGCTGATCTTCAGCCCGAGCTGGAACTGCCCCGGATCGAGCCCCACCTTGTTGAGCGCGAAGTCGATGATGTCCTTGTGCCACTGCAGGAAAGCGGCGTCGTCGAGCTGGAAGTTGTCGTACGCCATCGGCCGGATGATGAAGTTGGGGTGCCCCTTGGCCAGCCGGAACGGCTGCGCGCGGAAGGTGCCCAGCCAGCTGCTCTCGTTGTCGATGTTCCCCACCCCGGTGGCGATGCTGAGCACCTTCCCCTTGGCCGCCAGCAGGTCCGCGAGCGCGCCGTAGAAGAGGCCGAAGTTGTCGGCGTCCTCCGCCTTGAGGCCGTTCAGCTCCAGGTCGAAGGCGATGCCGTCGACGTCGAATCCGCTCTGGTCGAAGACGAAGGTGCAGATGTCCTGCGCGTGCTGCGCGGGAGTCACGCCGGTGGACGCGGGATCGTGGATCCACTCCTTGAAGAGCTTGCTGCGGCTGCTGATCATCCCGCCTTCGTCGCCGATGGTGTAGCCGAGGAAGATCTGCACGTCGTTCTGGTGGCAGACGTCGATCGCCTTCTGGAGATACTTGGGCACCGAATCCACCCGCCAGGTGACGCCGCGGGTCTTGCTCATCCAGATGCCGCCGAGGAAGGTGATGTCGTCGAGCGCGCCCT
>JAJRCO010000088.1 GCA_028678905.1 Methanomicrobiales archaeon | reverse complement strand
GCGGCATTCGATCGACGAACTTCCGCAGTTATTGCATGTTGTGTGCGGCGACATGTCCCTGGTCGGACCGCGGCCGATCACCGCCTCCGAGTGGAAGCTGCATTACCGCGCCGAGGCGGCGGAAGTGCTGGGCGTGAAGCCCGGTCTTTCCGGGCTGTGGCAGATCATGGGCCGCAGCCGGCTGACGTACGAGCAGAGGCGTAACCTGGATCTGGCGCTGGTCCGCAACCGCTCGCTAAAGCTTTATTTCCGCATCCTGCTGTGGACCCTGCCAGAGATCTGGACCGGTCGGAACGCCTGGTAGTGGATGTCAGTTCGTGACCGCGATCGTGACTTTGTCCGACGTGGTCACGCCGTTCACCTGAATCTGCAAGGGCACCGCATCTCCCGTGGGCGTGTTGGCTGCCGGCACCACGCCGATCTGGTTCTCGCTGACGTATTGCGGCGAGAGCACCGAGTACACAAATTGCGCTTCCACGCCGCCGATCAGTACCTTTGGTTGGGCAACTGTGTTTCGAAACACACCATCCGACGCGGCCACGCCGTTGTCGATAGACGGGTTCACCGGGCCGAGCCCCGTACACCAGACGATCAAGGCGTGTCCCGAACCAAGCGAGATGGGATGCGTTGTGACGGCGGCGATCGAGCCGGCTGGCGCGGCGATAGCCCCGTCACTGTTGTCGGTCGCAATCGCTTGACCCAGACCGTTCTGGCTGACGGTGAAGATGCCCGGTATCGCGGGCACTACGTTCACGCTCTGCGGGGCCGAGGTTCCGCTGCTCCGCGTAAGAACCACATTTACCGTCCCGCTGGTCGTACCGGAAGGCAACACGTTCCAGGGGAGCTGTGCATTGATCTGCCCGCCGCTGACGAAATAGAGTGGAGCGGGAATGTTGTTAAAAGTCACGGATGTTACATCGCCCAACGTAGTCGATAACGGGACGGTATTCGCTACCGACAAGCTGCCGGCGAGACTGGTCCCAAAGATAGAAACGATGGAACCCGGCGCGACACCTTCCGCTGCGTAACTGCCCGCGTTCACTACTCCTCCCGGGTTCACCGCCGGAGTTTGCGCGTACGCCATGGGAAGCAGAGCGAATCCCCCGGCAATCAGGCTCAAGAGACGCATATCCCCTCCGTTCAAATTTTAATGGATGCGCCCCGAGTCCCCAAGGAATTGGTGAAGATTTTACTTGTGCTGCGGCTGCCGCGTCACAGTCTGGAGCTTTGCTCGGATCTGATCCAGCGTAGCCGCCACCTCAGGGTGCTTGCCGCCGTCCAGGCGCATGGCGTGCGCCGCTTCGGCCTCGGCCTCTGGCAGCCGCGAGGCGGCCTCGAGTACCTGCGCGAGCATCCAGTGGGCTTTGAACCAGTTCGGCGCGCAGGAGATGGCGGCGCGCAGGTTCTGCTCGGTGCTCACGAAATCGTTCTGGCGGGCACGGAAAGCGGCGAGATTGTAATAAGCGTTAAACGGATCCTCTGCTGTCCGAGTGGCGCTCAGGGCGGCCTGGCCGCACCGTTGCACAGCTTGCAGGCGGGTCATCAAGTCCGCGCGGCTCTCGGCGACCTGGGCCAACCGGCGCGAATACCACAAGTCCGCGCTGGCGCCCGGCAAATGCCAGTTCTCGAAGCGAGAGTAATGGCTCCCGGCGGCGCTTACACGGCCCGCGTCGAGGTCGCGCTGCACGGAAGCCATTGCGAACTCCGCGACCAGAAGACGCACGCCGAAAACGATCAGAAGGCCCGCAAACAGTCCGGTAGCGGCCAGTGCCGGCCAGCGCCGGGCGACCGGCCGCGGCTTGGGAGACACGCGGCAGGTGAGCGACACG
>JAJRCO010000089.1 GCA_028678905.1 Methanomicrobiales archaeon | reverse complement strand
CCACTGCGTCCTTGTGCCCGATACCCCGGAATATCTCGGAATGGTGCGCAAGGTAAAGGACTTCGTCGCCTATGGTGAGGTGGACGCTGAAACTCTGGCGACGATTCTCTCCACGCGCGGAAGGCTCAGCGCAAATCGTAGACTCACCGATGACTACGTGCGGGAGAACACTCCCTACCAGGGAGTGCAGGATTTCGCCCGGGCTATCCATGAGGGAAAAGCGATGCTGTCCGATCTTCCGGGACTCAAACCGGTTTTGCGCCTTCATCCGCCCCGTAAGGGATTCCTGACGATAAAGCGTACCTATCAGCAGGGCGGAGCGCTCGGATACTATGGCAAAGAGATCAATTCATTGCTCTATAAGATGAGGTAAGAATATGCCGGTGAATAAGCGATCTAAGTACCGCGGCTCCCGCACCTGCGGTGCCGGGACCCATAAGAACCGCCGCGGTGGAGGAAGCCGTGGCGGGCGAGGCCATTCCGGAGGCTGCAAGCACCACTTCATGCGTTATTATGCCCAGGGAGTGACCTACGGGAAGAATGGTTTTTCTCCGCTTCCGCGATCCGCTGAATCGGTGATGGACGTAGGGGTTCTGGACATGATGACCGCATCACTCCTCCAGCAGGAGATGGTGACCCAGGAAGGCGATATTATCGCCGTCGACATGACCCGGCTGGGAGTCGATAAGGTTCTGGGAGGGGGAAAAGTCCTTCACAAGCTCCATATCTCGGCCCATTCATTCTCTGCGCTGGCCAGGGAGAAGATCGAAGCGGCCGGCGGAAAGGCGGAAATCATCTGACAGGCTTGAGGTGAGGCATGGGAGCGATGCTGGATCGGCTGGAACCTCTATTGGCGGCGATGCCCTCGGTGAGAAGCCCGGAAGGGCACGTCCACTTCAAACAGAAGCTCGTGTGGACGGTGGGCATCCTGCTCCTGTATTTTTTACTGAGCAATATTTTTGTTTTCGGACTCTCCCCGGCGTCCCGGGATCTCTTCGCGTTCTGGCGATATCTACTCGCCGGTGAAAGCGGGACCATCATCCATCTAGGTATTGGCCCGATCGTCACCGCCTCCATCATCCTCCAGCTCCTGAAAGGGGCAGACATCCTGCAAATCGATACGAGTGAGGTGCGGGGCCAGGTCATGTACATGGGGCTCCAGAAACTCCTTATCTTCGTCATGATCATCATCGAGGCGGCCCCCAACGTAATTGGCGGATTCATGCAGCCCGATCCGGCCATCGTACAGAACCTGTTTGGCGGAAATGCGGCGGCAGTAACGTTCATCATCTTTCTCCAGCTGTGTATCGGTGGCGTGCTCATCTTCCTGATGGATGAGGTGGTAACCAAATGGGGGATCGGATCGGGGGTGGGCCTGTTCATCATTGCCGGGGTATCCCGTGGTCTGGTGAATGGATTCTTCAACTGGGAGGCAGGAGTGCAGGATCCCTACCCGGTGGGATTCTTCCCCCGTCTGTTCGCCATCCTCACTGGTGGAGGGAATTTCCTCCAGTACTTCACTCCCAACCTGATCGCCTTTGTGACCACCATCGCAATCTTCCTGGTCATCGTGTACGTGGAATCAACGCGGGTGGAGATCCCCCTTGCTCATACCAACGTGCGGGGGCTCCGGGCCCGGTTCCCGGTGAAACTGATCTATGCGAGTGTTCTTCCCATGATCCTGGTGCGGGTCCTCCAGGCAAACATCCAGATGGTGGGGCTCTTCCTGAATAATGTGGGAATCACCATCCTGGGGACATTCGAGGGCACCACCCCGGTCAATGGTCTTATGTACTTCATCGCCCCGGTCAATTCGCCCAGGGACTGGATGTGGTGGGCGTACGACCTCGGCCATGCACCCTGGGAGGTTCTCGCCCGAATGGGGGTGGATATCGTGGTCATGGTGGCCGGAGGGGCGATCTTCGCCCTGTTCTGGATCAAAACCTCCGGTATGGACTCCCGCCATGTCGCCGACCAGATCCAGCGGAGCGGGATGCACATCCCCGGATACCGGAAGAATCCCCAGGTGCTCGAGGCCTACCTGGAGCGGTACATTCCCCGTATCACCATTATCGGAGGGGCATTCATCGGAATTCTTTCCATCGTGGCCAACCTGTTCGGTATCATCGGGGCGGTATCCGGCACCGGGCTGCTGCTGACAGTGAGTATCGTCTATCGTCTCTATGAGGAGATTGCCAACCAGCAGATCATGGAAATGTATCCCTTCATGCAACAGTTCTTCGGGAAAGAATAATCATTTTTTTTCACTTACGATCCCATCCTGCTGACATTTCATTTTCCCTTAAGGGGATGCGATCAGGAGGAGGCCACGACATCTCCATCATAGGTCTCCAGTTTCAATTTCGCGGCAATACCGCTCTCTTTCAACCAGGTCCGGTAAACCATTGCTCCCGGCCTTCCCAGTGCTTCTGACTCCCATTCTGCAACCGCAAGGGTAATGGAGGGGCCAGCCAGCATCAACCGGTAATTGATGAAACCCGGTTGCTGCCGGAATATCTTGATCCCCTCCTCCTGGATTTGCCGGAATATTCCCTCACCTTCCAGGGAATAGAGGTTGATAGACCATGTTCCAATCGTGACCCTGAGGTAGGTCATCCTATCACCCCCTTCACTCAACATGTCCCGTATATAAAAGTTGATCGAGAAGAGGGAAAATGATCCGGGTGGTATGGTGAACGAGATGGATGAGGAGAATGTTTTCTCCTATCTGCCTCCTGTCGCGCCAGGAATGTAGACGATATCGGTAGAATTTGAGAAGATCCGTTCAAGATTCTTCAACATCCGAGATCATATTCAATGGATCGGATCTCCGGGAGAAAATCAAGACAGGATATGACGGTTCGACACGTCCTCACAGTGTGAGAAGGGGAAAACTACAAAAACCT
>JAJRCO010000249.1 GCA_028678905.1 Methanomicrobiales archaeon | reverse complement strand
CTGGTATGCTCGGCCCGGTCTATTCGTTCCTTTAGTATCGCCACGCTCTGTTCCTTGAGGTAATCGATGCCCAGGACTCGGCTGAACCATTCCCTCCGCTCACCGGGTCTGCTCTCCAGAAGAGATACCAGGTCCTTCTGGCCGGCGAATATGGTATTTTTCAGATCGGTAGCATTCATCCCCAGGATACGGGTGACCTCGCGGTCCACCTCACTCACGCCCTGGGCCAGGAGTTTTTCTTCACGGTTCAGCCACGCCTCATGTTGAGTGGTGGATCCCTTCCGAAAGGACCTCCGTACGGTGAATTCCCGACCACGCACCTGGAAATCCAGTCTGACCTCGCATCGCTCCCGGGGCTCCGCAAAAGAGGAGACGATAAAGTCGCCTTTGATCCCGGTCCCGGATAGACCGTACAGGGCAAACAGAATCCCCTCCACGATGCTGCTTTTTCCGGTCCCGTTATTGCCCACGATGCCGATAATCCCATCGCTGAACCGGATCTCCTGATCTCGGAATCTCTTAAAGTTCTTCAGGGTGAGACGTTCAAGGAGCATCGGTCTGTTCACCCTGCATAAGTGCTACTTCCTGGAGAATCTGCTCACCGGTGGAGGCGACAAAGGCCGTCTCCCGCGGGCTGAATCCTTTCCGTGTGACAAAACCCCGGAATTCCTTCACATAATCTATTTCGTCCAGTCCCTGTTGATCGGGAAGAGGACTTTCATCTTCAAGGAGTTTTTTTCGAAGATGGAGATGAAGGAGCGATTCCCCGGTACCTGCCAGGATAGTCCGGTAGTCGATCCCTCGTGATTTTTCGCGGGAGATGTTCTCAAGGGTCAGCTGGACCATCGCCTTCTCGGGATAGACCTGTGCTGACAATACCTCTTTCATATCAAGCATGATTTCCCGGGGAGTTTTTATCTGGCAGTCGATGGTTCCGGCATCCATCATGGGAGTATGGGGAAGAGAGATACAGCTCACCGTTCTCCGGTCGAGATCGATCTGCAGAGCCCCTTTCTGATCGTGCAATTCTCCGTAACTAAAGTATTCCAGGGATCCACTGTACCAGGCGTTATCCGCCACCTGCTGCTGGGCGTGAAAATGCCCCAGGGCGATGTAGTCGAACTGGTCGGAAAGCATGGTGCTGTCGATCTCGTGTTCGGCCACGGTTCGCAGACGCCGGTCCCGGAGTGTGCTCGCGAGGCCATGGGTCACCAGTATATTGCGGGATTCCCCGGAGATCTCGATCTGGTCAAAAGCCCGCCGGTAGTCTTCTGCCCGGAGCATATTGGGGATCAGATGAAAGACCGCCCCACCCAGCTCCGCACGAACATACCGGTAACGGTACGCCGCGTGCAGCTCGGCTCCGTAATATTCCAGGACAGAAAAAGGAGATACGGTGTAGCGTGTCTTGCTCATACTGTGATTGCCTGCGATGGCGACTACCGGGATTCCCGCATTTTTTAACCGCTCCAGGGCCTCCAGGACTGTGATGTAGGATCGGGTTTTCGGCCGCACCTGATCAAACAGATCTCCGGCGTGTACGAGTACATCCGGTTTGGACTGGATAATCTGGTCAATTGCCTGTAAAAAATATTCATAGATGAGTTTTTCACGGAGGTTCATCCCGTCGGCATCGAGGACATTAAATGCCGCAAATCCGAGATGCGTATCCGCAATATGGATGATCCTCATAGTTTTCTCTCTACTTCCGTTGAATGCCGGGTGATTAATCATTTGGAGCGTGGGGCGAATGTGATCCCATCAGCTATTCTTATAGAGGGTTTCTGATATTAGTATGGTGATATTTTCTTGTCGCAGCGTGCCGTGGACGCGGTCTTTCATGCATCTTTTCTTCTCTGCGAAGTACGGATGATCCTGCGGGAAACCGCACCTCACCATCGCCTGGGACCGGAACAGGTGGACCGGGTCCGTGAGACAATCGGGCTTCTTGAAACTGAGGTTCGCTCATTAAGAGAGGAATTGATCCCATGAAATGCGGGGTCGACCTCGAAACCCGAGAGGTGGAGGAGCTTTACATCAATATCGACCCGATCCAAGCGGGTGGAAGGCTCACCGCGGACGCGATGAAGGCGATCATCGCCTATGGGGATGGCTATTCGGTCTGCGACAACTGCCGGAAACCTTTCCGTCTCGATTATATCAAGACCCCTCCCGTAGATGTATTCCACCGGGATCTTGCGGCATTCGTACACATGGATATCGCCCGGGTAGTGGCGGGAGCAAGGAGGGGTTTTCAGGCGGTGACCGGCACCTATGTCCAGAAAGGGGATCCGGTGCTCCTTTCCGCTCTCTCCCACTACACGGAATTCCTGGCCATCGAATCACAGGGGGGGATCCCCCTTGAAATACCCAAGAATAAGGATAACCTCATCACCGAAGACGCGGCCGCAGACAAGATCGAGTCCGTACTGCGGAAGTATGGGCGTGCACCCCCTCTCCTGTTCATCGATCATTTTGATTACCAGTACGGGAATGAGCATCAGGTGAAACAGGTGATCCAGGTGGCCCATCAGTACGATATCCCGGTCCTTTATAATGGCGCCTACACGGTGGGTATTCTTCCGGTGGACGGGAAGGACCTGAGAGCAGACTTTGTAGTGGGATCAGGACACAAGAGTATGGCGGCTCCCGCACCATCCGGAGTCCTCGCCACCACTCAGGAGCGTGCGAAAGAGGTGTTCCGGACCACCCGGGCGAGGGGGGACGTGACCGAGCGGACATTTGGGGTTAAGGAAGTAGAAATGATGGGTTGCACGCTCATGGGGGTCACCCTCATCGGGATGATGGCCTCTTTTCCCCACGTGAAGGAACGGGTGCTGCACTGGGAGCAGGAGCTGAATAATGCCCGGAGAGTTGTCGATGCGCTCCTCGCCATTGAAGGAACCCGCATTGTGAGCGAATATCCCCGCAGACACACCCTCACCCGGGTAGACACCACCGGCTCCTTCGATCGGGTGGCCCAGAAGCACAAAAAGAGGGGCTTTTTCTATTCCAGTGCCCTTCGCGAGCATGGAATCGCCGGATTGATCCCTGGCGCGACAAAGGTCTGGAAATACAATACCTACGGTCTGACCCGGGCTCAGACAGAGTACCTCGCCCACACTTTCGTCGATATCGCCCGCGATAACGGGCTTTTGGTCAACGGAGAGTGGTAACTCCTTTATATAAGGTGCACTGTATTCCCTCCCATGGCGCTGGACACAACCGCCAAAGTGTTTCTCTGCTCAGGGGAAGACCGGAAGAGTGCGGTTACCGCCCTTCTTCAACAGTTTGATCTCTCTGCCGCGAAAAGGGGCCGTGTCGCCCTGAAGGCAAATTATAACAGTGCCGATCCCTTTCCTGCATCCACTCATCTGCTGACGCTCGACTCCCTTGTGCAGGAGATCACTACCTACGGCCCGGCAAACATCGTTTTCGGGGAACGCAGCGGTATGGGGATCACCGCCCGGGTCCTGGAGGACTGCGGGGTGAATGCCCTGGCCAGAAGACTGGGATTTGACGTGGTCGTACTGGACGATTTACCTCTCGGAGAATGGATGCGGGTCGAAGATCCCGATCTTCACTGGAAACGGGGCTTCTGGATCCCCCGCTTTTTTACCGATTCGGACCTGGTGATCCAGACCTGCTGTCTCAAAACGCACCGGTTCGGAGGTCATTTTACTCTTTCGCTGAAGAATTCGGTAGGTCTGGTGGCCAAACGGGTTCCTGACGATCCCCGCGATTACATGTCAGAGCTGCACTCCTCCCCCGATCAACGCCTAATGATTGCAGAAATAAACCGCTATTACCCGGTGCACGTAGCCCTCCTGGATGCGGTAAAGGGTTTTGCCACCCAGGGTCCTGAACGGGGGAGAATCATCGAGCCCAACCTGCTTCTCGCTTCTTCGGACCGGGTGGCTCTAGACATGGTAGGGGTTGCGCTCCTGCGTAGCTACGGAACGACCCCGGAGGTGATGCAGGGTAAGATCTCCGAACAGGAACAGATCGCCCGGGCTGCGGAACTGGGTGTCGGAACCAACAATCCATCCCGCATCACTCTTGAATCCCTGGATGAAAAGAGCAGTCATACCGCGGAAGGACTTCGAGAGATACTGAAGGTGCAGGGATAATCTGGGCCGGATTATTGGGAGCTTATCTTGTCAGGAAGCGACGTACCCATCGTACTCCCTCCCGACTGCAAGGGGACATCATACATCGATTCATACGGAAGATCGGTTCTTCCGAATCGTATCGAAATATCGTCCGACCCGATATTCCTCCAGGCTTTTTTTCCTGCCTCCATAGTGTTCAGATGAGTATGGACTAAACAACCACCGGGTCGAACAAAGTAGTGTATGAGCGATGCATATCGCTAGGATAATCAACACAGCCGGACAGCTATGATCCTAGTGAATCTGGAGGACCCTGTTCTTATCAGCTGGGTGATCCTTCCGACGGTCATCCTCATTGCGCGCATTGTCGAAACCAGTCTTAAGACCCTGCGCCTGGTATATGTGGCAAAAGGACTCAAGTATCTGGCCTCCGCGATAGGTATGGGTGAAGTTGCGGTCTGGCTTCTCTCCACCGGTCTCGTCATCACCAATCTAACCAATGTGTTGGGAATTCTTGCCTATATCGTGGGCTACGCAATCGGAACCGTGGTAGGAATGGATGTTGAAGACCGTCTGAAGTTCGGGCATGTGATCGTTCGAATCATCACCCGGTCGAATACCGATGAGATGATGCGGGAACTGCGGGATAAGGGGTTTGGAATCACCAGAATCGAAGGTCAGGGAAGTTTCGGATCAACGGTATCGATCCTGCTCGTCCTCGTTCCCCGCCACGGGCTGGACGACCTTGTTGATACCCTGAATACCAGTTATCCGGAGGCGATCTTCTCCATCGAAGATATCCGCTCCCTGAAGGAGAACGCATCCATCTTTTTCAAACCGCGAGGAGGTAGCGTGCTGGAACGGCTGCGTGAAAAAATAGGGTAGAAGGCATCACCGGATCTCCCGATATTTACTCAGGTAACCGAATTTATCAGGGTCTCACCACACCGGTTACACCGCAAACTTCAGCCGATTGAAGTGTTATATGAGGGGGATCAATTCGAAGCGAAATAGGTACGGGGATCATGAAACCAGTGTGTGACATCTGTGGGAAGAGCGCCATCGGGATGCAGTGTTTTGGTTGCTGCTGCTCCACCGTCTGCGAGGAGCATGCGGAACCTAACCTACAGTGCTTGAAACCAGGTGAGAAGATGGAATGGGGCACCTGTTATTTTTTCCGGTTCGAAGCGTAGTCTGGCGACTCTTTAGAACAGGGGAATACACGGAAAAACGATCTGTAATTTTTCCATACCTGTTCATTCAGGTTTTTTTACTATGATACGATTAGAATCCTCTGTGCAACCCCTCCTCACGGGCGCATTGAACTGCATAGGCATATTCATCGGCAGTTATTGGCCGTTGCAGGAGGGAGAACAGATGACTCGGATTCGACGCTTCATCAAGAATGCCCCCAGGCCAGCGGTACTGGTCCATGATGTTTACGTAAGAGTCTTTGGAGATTTCTTCCGCAATGAATCGTAGTACCAGCTCGCTGCTGGCGAGATTGTGGGGAAGCACCAGGTGCCGGATGATCATCCCGCGGATCGCAATTTTCCCGATCGTCTTTAGGTCGCCGACCTGACGGTGCATCTCTTTTAGGGCAGCATGCATCTGCTCCACGTAGTGCTTTGCGTGTGACAGTTCCCATGCCACCTCGTTGCGACCGTATTTGGCATCAGGCATGTAGATATCGAATACGCTCTCTAGGAGGCGCAGAGTGGAGACAGAATCATATCCCCCGCTGTTGTAAACCAGAGGGATGTGCAGCCCCTCTCCTGCCGCGATGTCGACCGCCCGGATAAGGGGAGGGACAAAGTGGGAGGGTGAGACGAAGTTGATGTTGTGACAGCCCCGCTGCTGAAGCCGGAGCATGATTTCGGCGAGTGCTTCACAGGAGATCTCTGTACCTTTTCCACACTGACTGATCTCGTAGTTCTGACAGAACATGCAACGCATGTTGCAGTTGGTCAGAAAGATGGTCCCGGAACCGTTTCTACCCACCAGCGGAGGCTCCTCTCCAAAATGAGGACCATAGCTAGAGATCAGGGGTCGGCTCCCGCTGCTACAGAAACCTACCTCTCCCTGGAGCCGGTTCACATGGCATTCCTGGGGACAAACGATACAATCCTTCAGAATTTCACACGCGGTTTCCGCACGCTCCCTTAATTCCCCGCTTTCATGCAGGGCCAGGTATCCTGCACTGCTTTCGTTGGTGTCCATTGCCCGAAAGAATACGGTCCAGGCGATTGATTAACGTTTCTGCCTAGGTTCGAACAGGATGGGATCCCCGGCCAATCAAAGGATTCAACCGATGAATACTTCTGTACGATATCCTGTCCAAATACCGATGAAATCGGGGACTCCTCATAATGCTTCGCCATATCCCCCGCCAACTCATCCCACGAACTCGTTCAGGCAGGATATTCCTCAATGATTCGACCATCCCTGGCCGTGAGGGTCTGCGCTCTCTCGGAACACTCCCTGACTAGTGACGGGATATCAAGGTCTTTCTCCAGAGTCTTTATTCCACCAAGATTGGCCCCGGTCGAGGGTTTGTGGGGAACTGCACGACAGGAAAGATCCCCACCCTGACCAGGGAACGTGCCGATCTTCCGCGCCCGATCGATAATCTCCCTCTTATCATAGGTGATGAGCGGACGAAGGACGGGTATTGTCGCTGCTTCAGAAATGGTTGCCAGGTTGACCAGGGTCTGGGAGGCGACCTGCCCCAGATTCTCCCCGGTGACCAGAGCTAGCGCAGCGGATTGTTTTGCATGTGCGCTCGCGACACGGTACATAAATCTCTTGCAGATAACGCAGCGGAACCGCGGGGGGATTTTTTCGTCATTCATCTGCTGGAAGAGGTCTTTATTTGGGACGATATCCATCTCGAGGGAATGACCCGGGCACCACAGGGAGAGCCGTCGAAAGTTCTCGATGGCCCCACCCCGCACATCAACCCCGCTCCATATCTCTGCATCGAGGAAAAGAAAGTGGGGGACGCATCCCCGTTTCATCATCATCCAAGCGGCGACCGGAGAATCGATCCCGGAAGAGAGAAGAGAAAGGAAAATTCCCTGAGTGCCAAATGGGAGGCCACCTGGTGCAGGGACTCTTTGGTCACAGATCAGACCCCCGATCCCCCGCACTTCCACATGCAACTCGTAAGACGGGTGATCCAGGTCGACCTGGAGGCCTGGGATCTCGCGAAGGATCTCGGATCCGAGGAATGCTGCCAGTTCCGGGCTTGGAATCCCCTCCTTCTTCTCCCGTTTCGCCCTGACTGCAAAGGTCATTCCAGGACTCAGATTCTTTTTCGCCAGGTTGATGGCGGAACGGGCCAATTCATCCGAGGTCGTTCCGGTCAGGAGGCAGATGCCGGTATCCACTACCCCGAATACGCGTGCAGTGATGTGGGCTATGGCTGATGCATCCTCCCCATGGACGATGATGCGGCCTCGTGGATGTTCCAGCCAGAAAGAGATTCCTTTCTCTTTCAGCGCTCTTTCGATGTTGTCGGTCAGGATCCCGATAAATCTCCTTTTCACCGGTTCGCTCTTCAGAAAGAGTTCACCGTACCGGATTCCCACCACCGTCTCCTCCGGCTCTTCGTGCTGCATGAGGTTTCCTGCTCGATCGTACCTCTCTCTAGATCTTCGCTTCCATCTGGAAAAAACATATCCCCCTTGTAATTCTCTCTCGTATCATACAGAAATATCTTTAACAGACCAGAAGGAACATGTAATGAAATGGCAAAGAAAGGAGTAAAAACAGCGCAACCGGCCGAACCGCTCAAATTATTCTACATTTTTTATAATCAGGAGCGGTGGGACAACTGGCTTAAAACACTACGGGAGTCCAGTTTCGAAATCGACCCCGCGAATGATGAAATGCCAGAAGGATTCCGTATCCTTGACGGATTCTCTGAAGATATCACCGTTTCGATTCTTAAAATAATCCGGCTCTATCAGAACCAGCGTTTCGACAAAAACGAGGCATTGAAAAAACTGGACGATATTGAGCGGATCGTGATGTCCGAACCGCCCGATGATCTCGGGGAAATCATCGAACTTCTGCAGCTGTCGAAAGCGGTCTTATTTGCCTCCTGCAGGAAGTATCTGGAAGGCACCTACGAAAAGGACTTAAAGACCCTGGTGAAGAGAGGCCGGGCTCTGGGAGAAGATAAGATGGAACAGGCTCTGGAGACCGCGGCCCAGATCGGAGCGAGCGTAATCGACGGTGCTACCTGTTGTCGTAAATTTCTGAAAGACGATCTCGAACAGCCCACTCTCTTTGATGAATGGCTCATCGAATGTGAGCGGATGAGCGAGGCTATGGAATCTTTGAAGGATTTTGATGAATCGACCGGAGAGGACGATTGATCGCGGCAAAGGCTAAATTCCGCGGGGCACGCAAGATCGAAAGAGGAGTCGGGTACCGCATTCCTGATTCCGCTTTTCACCCCGCGTTTCTTGAGGCGGTCACCACCCATTTGAACTTTGATCAGGTGGATGCGGCTCTTCGGGAGCAGCTTCTGCAGTTTCTTCACGATTTCCTTCGCTGCGACTGTCGGGATCGTCCCCTCTGCGGTTGTCCGGAGAAGAAATTCGTGATGAAGATCATCGAATTGCGGGAAGAAGGGTTTGATCACCATCAGATCAGCGGTGTTCTTCTCGATGAATATGGCATTGATCTTTATCCTGCAGATATTTTGAGCTTTCTGGAAGATTCCGTCCATATTCTGGAAGCGATCGAAGATATCGCTCGTCTCCAGGGAGAAAAGGCGGTCGTTTCGGAAACAACACGACACATCCGGGAGATAGTCGGATAGATCTCTCGCTGAGACTCATCAGCCAACCGGTTCCAGAACTTTCATGGATCCCGAATTTATTTCGGAATGATCTTCTTTTTAAGAGGAAGGGATGATGTGTACCGAACTGATTTTTGCAGCCATTCATGGAAGGATTCTTCTGTAGTGTACAACGATACGGGCAACACCACATACTCTTTCATGACTCTTCCCGGCATTGGTTCGAAGGGTTTTACATCTGGCTGGAGTTTGATGATCCTTTCTCTGTCGTTTTCGGAAAGTCGTAGAAAGAGCAGGTCCTGGAACGCTCCGAGGAACATGTTGCCATTGATAAAATATGCAGGATAACCGAACATCGAGCGATACTCACAGTCGATATCTTTTACTGCGTCCGTAAGGAACGCAACTAGTTCTTCTGGTGCTTTTTTCCATTTCATCGAAATTTGAGCCCCGGTATGGGGCAGCCCCCCAACGACTTTTATGAGACCCAGGGGATGTCTGCCCGTTATTTAGCGCTATGAATTGATGTCTTCTATTTCTCACTATATCACTTACAATTTTCTGCTGGAGGATGTCTCCTTGCAATCTCAATCGTATCTCACCGAAAACCTAGGTGGATGTTTCGGTCAAAAAATCCGTGTCTAGGAAAACGCCAAGGCCTCTTGCTAAATACTTCATGTAGCATTTCAGGTGAAGTACCGATCCAGCCAGTGTGGCCAGGGCCCTCCGAAAGATCGGACCAGGTCGCGGATCTCCCGGTATATGTCCGGATCGAGACTGAACAGGGCCACGGTATAGATCCCCGTACCGACGGCCACGATGGCTACGAGCATTCCGGCGTTGGTTGCGGGGAGCAGGAACTGCAGAATGGCAATTCCCACCCCCATGATACCAGCAGAAAGGATGATGCTTCCCACCGGTTTTCTTTCGATCCCCACCGGAACGATCCGCCGGAGCAGGAAAAACGAGATCAGGGCGTTCACCGCCATGGAAAAAGCGGTCGCGATCGCGGCGCCGATGATCCCCAGGACCGGGATAAGTCCGATGTTCAGGACGATATTGAGAATCGCCGCCACGGTCGTTGCCCGGAACGAATCGTGGGGACGGTTCATGGCGTTGAGGCTCATGATCTCAAGATACATAAATACGTTGATGATCTGCATTGCCAGGAGGATGGACAGGGATCCGTTTCCTGCGGTGAAGTCGGCCCCATATAGATAAAACAGCAGCGGATAACCCAGAATCCATCCTCCCACAGCGACTGGGACGGAAAGGAAAAGGGAATAGGTGAAGGCGCGGGAGAGACTTGCCTGAATTCGTGAAATATCTCCCTCTACGCTCCAGCGACTGATCTGGGGATACAATACTGACTGTAGTGCAATGGTGGTGAAGGTCGCAACCGAGGTCAGCTGCAGGGCTGCCCGGTAGATCCCCACATCGGCATTGGTCAGAAAATATCCGATCAGGATCACATCGGAGATGCTGAATACCAGATTCCCTCCGGCTGTGAGGAAGATCCAGAAGGAGAATGAGAGGAGGCTCTTTATATGCCGTGCCGAGAACGAGACCAGGGTGAGGTTGATGAAACGGGAGAAGATGATCCCGCCTACGAGCAGGCCCACAATGAATCCTCCGAGTAGACCCCCTAGCCCGTATCCTAGATAGACCCCTCCAACCTGGATGACGATTCGTCCAAAGAAGCTCAACAGTTCGCCTGCTTTGGTGATGCCGATTTTTCCCTGCCCGTATACCCCGGCATACATACCACTGTATAGAGAACCGGTAAGGATCGCTAGAATCAGGGGAATGAAAAGGCCGGCACTGGAGATATCCACCAGATAAGGCCGGGCAAGAAACAGGACCGCAAAGGCGATAGCAAGGAGCGCCAGGCGCAAAGCGAGAAATGCCGAAAAGAATTCGTTCTTCTCCAGCCCTTCGCTGATCCGCTTGACCACCGCGCCGCCGAAACCACCATCGGCGACCAGATCAAAGATTCCGTAATACGCCATAAACAGAAAATATCCACCCAGGATCGCAGGCCCCTGGGTATGGGCGAAATAGAAGGTGGCCATGTATCCGGTCAGGGTAACCGCGATCATCGTGATGAGGGAGATGACGCTCTGATCTCCTATTGCACGTGTCGTCAGGATACGCGAGAAATACCCGGAGAGCCTGTTCACTATCACAGATAGCCGGGGAGGAGATTAAATCGTTTCCAAAAATTACGGTGGTGGGATTTTCTCCAGTGTCAAGGAGAAGACACCCTGTCGATATCAGGAAACAGGACGAACTAGGGAGAAAGATCCGAACCGATGTTCGGTCTTGGTTCGGAAGACCTTGTGCCCACGGTAAACCATTTTTCTTCCCGGCCGGTATATTGAGAGTTTCCCGGGGGCGTATCAGGTACGACAGGAAGAAAAAATTATGTTGGTCCAGATTATCCTTTCAGGACTCCCATCTCCGCGAGGCGCCGGGGAAGATATTCTCGGGTCACGAAATCGAGGCCCCGTGCAGCGAAGGCCTGTTGTTCTGACTTGAGTCCCAGATCGATCTGCAGGTGGATCTGCTGTTTCCAGTAGTCGGTGTTGAACCGCGGATCGGTGAGCTCGGCCTTCAGGGCATCGACATCCTGCTGGGAGAGCTTATCCGAGGGGAGGTTATAGTCCCTGATATCCGACGGCTGGACCCCTATAAACTGTGCCTGGGGTGTGGCCAGGAGTTCGGACATGTGGGCACTCTTGATGGCCCCATAGGCTACGCTTGCGAAGATGCGATAGGACCACGGATCACCATCGGTAAAGACCACCACCGGTAGCTGGAACTTTTCGTTGATCATATGGAGAAGGCGGCGAGTGGACCGTGCAGGCTGACCCTTTAGGTGTACGAGAATGGCCTTCTCTTCCCTGTCAAACCCATTCTCGATCAAACGGGCGTACATACCTCCGGTCTCGATGGCGATGACCATCTTTGCCTCGTGGTCCAGGAATTCCACCGATTCCATGTTGTTCGGGATCTGGTAACCGGCCTCCCCGACATCGTCCTGACAGTGAAGCACCCGGTCGCCCCTGCGGGTGCTCTCCTTCAGTCTGATTGGCCCGAAGATGCTTGCCCCGTCCTCCTCCGGACGGAGATGGAACGCCTCCCTCTGCAGATCGGAAAGGATCTCAAGATCCTCGATGAGATAATTGCTTTCGTCCTGCGTCTCGAACTTCGCTCTTTTCCATCCTTCGGTGATGTAATAGAGCTCCCTCAGCGTCGATGACCTATCCTCTCTTATCTGCTGCTTGATGAAGGCGATCACATAGGCCATCTTCAGGAGGTGAATGGCGCTCTTCTCGGTATTTGCGGCGCGGAGACTCTCCTTCTCTCCGTATTTCCACACCTCGGATGCTTCATCGAACGCGATATTCAGCTTCGTCCGCGTGGGAAGACGGATTGAAGGGATCTCCCCCTGCTTCATCTGATCATACCATCCCTGTGCGATACCCAGCAGTTGCGGTAACGCCCGTGCATCGAGATCTTTCTTAGACATCGAGATCCATCACCACCTTCTGTTTTTCCTCGATACCCTGCAGATCGAGGTGTCCCGGTCCACGCCCCCCGTACCGGGCGGTCCAGGTGCCTCCCGCCGCAAGCTCGCAGTTCCACACCCGGGTGTACTCATCCCCGCTCTTTTCAGAAAAGGCCGGTTTGGGCAAGGCGTCGGTGGCCGCATCCGGTGAAAAATCATAGATCTTCAGGGAAAGGGGCTGGGAAGTGTAGTTGTTCACCTCGATCTGGACGGTACCGTTCACGGTCCTGCGCTTCGCGATCACCTTCCTCATGATCTTCCCTTCGATCGCCTGCGTATCCGGCGCCGGTTTTTCCACGATCTCCCCGACCTTGATTGCGATCTCAGGGATGACGGCGCAGATTGCCCGGGCACGATCATCAGCGACCCGCTTTTTGTCCCTGCGCGACAGGAAGAGTTTGAGTTCACGCCCCAGATCCTTTAACCCGAGGCCGATCTCCCGTTCGATCTCCGGAATGGATGCGATGGCGTCCTTGCTTTCGCTGGTGAAGGGAACGTTGGTGGAGGCCACATGCACGAGGATGATGATCGGACCCGCAGGAAGGGTCTGCTGGGAGATATTGTACAATTTCCAGTTCACTCCCGCAATGGTGTTGGTGATTGCACAGGCACCGGGCTGGTAGAGCAGAGGAACCCGGTTGGCGAAGCGCAGGATGAGGGCTTTGTCATCGGCATTGAGTTTTCCTCCGTACCCGATCGCCGCCTCGACCACAAACGGGTGCCCACTGTACACAGAGCTCGGGCGGGTACGGGCGGCCACAAAGTCCAGGGAAAACTCCTTATCCATGCTCCGTCGAATCAGGTCTTCACCGATGGGAGAGAGGCAGACGCTGGCAGGTGGAGCCGGTATCTGCACGCTCTGCATGGCGGAGAGGAGCCGTTTCTGATCTGCCGGCTGGAGCATCGATATCTTCTGCTCCCCCGAAAGGCGGGCTTTCTCACAAATCTCCCGGGCGACCTGCTTACCCACCCGGCTGAAATTCTCGACCAGGAACACCTCCAGAGTCATCGATTCCTGTGCGGAGAGCATCCGTTTAAGCGTACCCAGTTCTATCCCGTGGGGATGGGGCTGGATGGCTTTCGGGCAGGGGATCGCCTCAGCGCTCACCCGCTCGAATGTGGAAATCTCACCATCGATATCTGCGGTGATGCGGGCATGGGGATTCACGACAGAGGTGTATCTCAGGTATTCCAGGAGACGTTTCTTTGCCGCAAGTGTGCTTTTAAACTCGATCTCCACCCGTGTTCCATGCGGGCGATCCCAGTCTACCTGCTGCCGGGACCGGACATCGGGTTCATTCGCTTCAGTCTTGATCATTAGTTCGAACCGGTGGGCTTTTTTACGGGCGTCGGTGCGGGAGATAATGACAGCGGGCATGCCGGTGGTCAGCTGCGCGTAGAGAATGGCCGCACTGATACCGATACCCTGCTGCCCCCGGCTCTGCTTGATCTGATGAAACCTGGACCCATAGAGGAGCTTTCCGAACACCGGGGGAATCTGTTCGGGGACAATGCCCGGTCCATTGTCCTCCACTCCGATGCGGAACACGTCATCGGAGATCTTGCGGACCTGGACAAAGATGTCGGGAAGCACTCCCGCTTCCTCGCAGGCGTCCAGCGCATTGTCGACCGCTTCCTTCACCGTGGTGATGATTCCCCGGGTCGGCGAATCGAAGCCCAGCAGGTGTTTGTTCTTTTCGAAGAACTCTGCGACACTGATACTCCGCTGCTTTCTAGCCAGCTCCTCAGCGATCTCCAAATCTTTTCACCTCATCGATCGCGGCTGGTACGGGCAGTTCTTTCTGCTCCCCGGTGTGCAGGTTCTTCAGCGTCACCACTCCCTTCTCCTGTTCCCTCCTGCCGATAATAAGGGCGAAATCCGCTTCCTTTGCAAGGTGTGCCAGTTGGGCACCGAGACCCCTTTCCATTAGATCGACGGTGGTAGGAATACCGGACGCTCTGAACCCCCGGGCCACCCGCATTGCGTAATTGCGGCTCTCCTCCGTGCTCGCCACACCTGCGCTGACCAGACGGGGCACCGGCATCTCCCCAAGAGACACCATCACCCGGTCAAAACCAATCGCAAAACCGCAGGATCCCACATCCTCTCCTCCAAAAAGGTGGGCAAGCCGGTAGGTGCCCCCGCCCACGATCTGGTTCTCTGCCCCGAGGTTATCTGCAAAACCCTCAAAAACCATCCCGGTATAATAATCGAGACCACGGGCTATTCCAAAGTTACAGGTATGGGGAACTTCTGCCTGGTCCAGGAGTGCAAAGACCTTCTCCAGGCGTTTTCGTTCCGGAAGATTATCAATTAGGGAGAACAGGTCCTCCACGTTCCGGCAGGCGATAAGTCCCATCAGGGAATCGTAGAGATCCTCGCGGTGGATAGAAGCCAGATACGCAGCGAGGCCGTCGAAGTCCTTCTTGTCCAGATACCCCATCACTATCCGCTGGAAGACCAGTTCCAGCCCGGACAGAAGATGCTTCATCGGTGCAAGGTGTCCAACCTTCATCTCGAAAGATACCCCGCAGGCCCGCAGTGCCGCATCCGCGACCATGATCGTCTCTGCTTCCGCATGCGGAGAATCTGCACCGATCAGCTCCACTCCGAACTGCCAGAATTCCCGGTACCTCCCCTTCTGGGGCCGTTCATACCGGAAGCAGTCACAGAAATAGTACCAGCGGATTGGTTTGGGGATGGTTCGCCCTTCATTTACAAACAGACGGAGGACGGGGGCAGTCACCTCAGGCCGGAGAGCCTGTTTCCTCCCACCCTTATCCTCAAAGGTGTACATCTCCTGGATGATCCCTTCCCCGGAGCGCAGAGTGAACAACTCCAGGTCCTCGAATACCGGTGTACAGACTTCACGATATCCCCATCCCCGGCCGACCTTCCGCATGGTGGCCTCAATGCATCTGCGGCGTTCCATCTCCTCCGGAAGAAAATCTCTGGTCCCTCGGGGTCTTTGCAGCATCACAACTCCGGATCTATTTTTTTCCTGAATCCTTATCTTTATTACACCTGCAGCTTCCGAAAAATCGCTCCATCGTGCTCTCATCCGTAAAAATCTTTTCTTTCTGAATCCTTCCCTGCAGGTACAGCCCGGCCAGGATCAAACCCAGGCCGATGATCTCCGCATCTGCACCATACAGTGCGATAGAAAAACCCAGGCTGGCGAGAGCGGTGAACAGCACACCTTGATACGCGGCCTTCCGATACCCGGGAAGCCGGGTGGTGAGAAAGAGGCGGATGTCGCGGAACCACAGAAAGAAGATGGCGATCAGGCCAAATTCCGCAATATAGATGAGATAACTCATGAGGACACGATCATAGTTTATATCCGCTCATTTCCTACTTTAACTAGTTCATGCATCCTTATGCGACGATCCGGGATATTCTTGAGGAGGTCAAGACCGGACAACTCTCCCTCGAAGAGGCAGAACGGACACTTATCGGCCTGCGCCTGGAACAGGTGGAGGATATCGCCCGCCTGGATGTGGGGCGCAGCACCCGCTGCGGGATGCCGGAGGTCATCCTTGCCGAGGGGAAAGAGACTCCCGATCTCATTGCCATCGCGCTCCACCAGGTGAGAGCGTCCGGACGAAGCATCATCTCCCGGGTAGGAGAGGAGCAACTCTCTGCGTTTACCGAGGTTTCAGCCAAGGAAGGCCTCACCCTGGAATACATGGACAAGGCCCGTATGATCGTTCTGTCCGATGGCACCCCGGCGCCGTCCCACGGGGGGGTGGTCGGGATTCTAGCCGCCGGTACCGCAGATATCAGGGTTGCCGAAGAGGTTCGGGTCATTGCCCGCGAGATGGGGTGCACGGTCCATACGGCGTACGATGTGGGCGTCGCCGGCATCCACCGCCTCTTCTCTGCCTTACAGGAGATGTCCCGTGCCCAGGTGTTTGTGGTGGTCGCTGGTCGGGAGGGAACCCTTCCTTCTATTGTCGCGGGACTTGTGGACCGGCCAGTAATTGGGGTACCAGTGAGCACCGGATACGGGCACATGGGTAAAGGAGAAGGCGCCCTGGCAAGCATGCTCCAGTCTTGCTCGGTCCTTGCCGTGGTAAACATCGATGCAGGCGTAGTGGCGGGGGCATTTGCCGCTCGTATAGCCAGGATGGTTTCGGAACATGAGTAGAGGATTCTACATCGGAAGGTTTCAGCCCTACCATAACGGGCACCAGTCCGTGCTGGAAAGCATCGCGGAAGAAGTGGATGAGATCGTAATAGGAGTGGGAAGCGCCCAACTCAGCCATGAGGTGGACAACCCCTTCACCGGGGGAGAACGTGTCCTGATGATCACCCGGTCCCTAGAAAAGCTCACCACTCCCGTCTATGTGATTCCCATCGAAGATCTGCAGCGGAATGCGCTGTGGGTCTCTCACGTGCGGTCGATGACACCACCCTTTGATGTGATCTATTCCAATAATCCCCTGGTGGTCCAGCTCTTTGCGGAAGCCGGGTGTCCTGTCCGTTCTATGGAGATGTACAAGAGGGATACCCATAGCGGGACGGCTATCCGCCGACTCATCCTTGCGGGAAAACCATGGGAGCACCTGGTACCACCCGCGGTGGTGAGTGTAATCCGGGAAATCGACGGAGTAAAGAGGCTGCTGGAGATCGCCCAGGATGACTGAAGGTGAACACATGACAGAAACAAACCCGACCACTACCGAATCAAACGAGTCCACCACTCCGAAAGACCGAACCTGGATCCTGGTACCATTTATCGCCTTTGGAGGAGTTCTGATCGGCATGGCGGTGCCAGACTTGATATTCACGGCAGGCACCGGAGGATGCGTCCTTGCATCGTTCCTCCTGGCATATCTTGCCTACCGGAAGCCAAAGAAGGACATCGTTTCCCTGCTCACTCCCCTGTATGCGGTGCTTATCTTTTTCAACGACTCTTTCGATCCGACGCTTCTGCTGCCGATCCAGGCACTGTACGCCGCAAGTCTCACCCTTCTTGTCTTCCGGCTGAATGCCCGATTCTCGCGGAAAAATGACCTACCACGAAAGTTTATCGAAGAGGAGGAAGGGGAACCTGACGATGAATAATTACCTGAATAATTATATCGAGCAGCTGCGCAAGGACTTTTCCGGACTTCCTGAAGAGCTCTCCCACCAGATCGCGTTTGCATTTCTTACCTTCAGACTGGGGCTATATGATGATACGATCTGCCGCTGCGATCGCTCTCTCGCCCTTCTCTCCGCATCCAAAAGCCCCCCCATGTTGGAGAAAGCATTGAAGATCGTCCGTCAACGTGCGCAGGATCTTTCTGAATCGAAAGTACAGACCACAGGGCTTCCCGAATTCACCCCGGAAGAGCGAGCATACCTAGCCATTCCTCTTGCCCCGGAAGAAGTGGAGGACCCGATTCATCTGTCCATCACCAACAGCCTCCTCCTGATCTACGCAGTCGGCCGGATCGCCTCCCCCCAGGATATCCAGGCCCTGGAAGAACAGGAGCGTTATGTGCACCAGTTTCTCCTTGCATACAGAAAACAGATCAACCTTGGGTGATCCTGCAGGACCACTTGGTTGTCAGGATCGGGTGATACGAAATGGTCCGGCACATCCCGGAAGATGAAAAGTCATCCAAGTCTACAGGGAGTCCAGGCTGATCCGCTCGAACTGCTCCGCCATCTGTGCGATCTCCTTTACACCGAAGGCGGTCTGGACAGAGGCCAGTTCCAGACTCGCCGCCACGTCGCACATATAATCGAGAATATCCACCGAGAGTTCCCTCTTGTCCCGGCTCTTCTTCAGCTGGTCGAACAAAAGAGACATTTTTTCCGGGGATTCCAGCCGTAGTTTGGCGAGAGTGACCACACACATATGGATGCGGGTGAGATTACGATCCGTCCCGGTAATGGTGTCAAAAAAATTCCGCAGGATCTGGGCTTGATAGATCTCACCACCCATGGTACAGAATCATCAAATAATAATGGTATATAAATGTGGTGATCTTGTCTGCTGTCTGTGGCAGCGTATCCTTCCGATCGGTCCTGTTATTAGCGTAATTCTGGCAAATTCTCTCGTTCCTGGAGGGTTTCCCCATTCCCGATCTCTCTCTTCGGATCCAGAAGGATCGTGGAATCGATCCCGATACAGGCGATGGCCGCAAGGGCCCCGATGATTCCGCGTCCACCGGTGATATAGACCGATTCATCCGACGCAACCTGCATCGCGTCCTCCCGCTCAACGGGGCCGGATCGTGTTCGGGCACTGAATGATCGCAGGTGATCGCTTACCAGGAATCCCGTCTTCATGGCCATCCCCCATTCGGAAGAATACGATTCATCCGCGATAAACAACTGACTGCGGTTTCTTATCTCCTCCACCCGTGATGGTTCTGCTGCGAGTTCGATGAAGGTGGCGGCATTTCCGGCGGTTTTTTTGGAAAGGGTGGGGAAGAGCATCACTACCTGATGTCCGATCGGATAGACGCCCCTGGTGGTGCTCAGGTGCTGGAGCAGGGCCAGAGACAGAGCGAAAGTGGCTCCGGCTTCCTGTGAATCGGTATCGTCTATTCCGATGGCCAGATAGGTGAGCGCCCGGGTGGTCACTTCCCCTTCCACCAGAGGGCCTATTTTGCGGGGTTTCACCGAGCATACCCCTTCCGCCCGGGTCATCATATCTGTCAGTGAATAGGCGGGCCCACCTACACACCGGATTCGCTGGGTGATGGTTTCGTCCTGGTTTCTTTGTACTCCGATTACTCCCACTGAGGTCCGTGGAGGGAGGCCGATATCGGCCTCTGCCTCGCCGATCTTCGCTCGTTCCCGCAGGAGGGTCCCGTCACGTGAGACGTAGGTGAGAACGCCCTGGGACCGGCGATGATGATGCTCGCAGAATGCGGCACAGCTCCGGCTGAGGCATTCGTGGTACATCTCTACCTGATCCTGGTCTACGGTGGTGAAAATGCGGCGGCATGCACTCTCCGGTAACGCGCTGATCGCGGCATAGCGGGCCGGATGTCGCCCCCGCTTCTCTGCTACTACGGTAATGCACTGTTCAGAGACCAGCCGGTTGATCCAGTCTTGCACCGTGCTTCGCGGAAGATCGATGCGTTCGGCGATCTCGGTTACCGTAAAAGAGCCTGAATCCAGGGTGCACTGCCGCATCAGCCGAAGATATTCACGTCTTTTTGCGAGAACACCGGTCATATTTCTCTTTGATGAACAGCAGATCTCCAATGATCGCACTTGCGGTCTCGATGGAACCCGCTCCCTTGCCGATGAAGGTGAGCGATCCGGCCATATCGGCTTCCAGGGTTACCGCATTCAGAGTCCCCCGGACCACCAGGGGGTGTCCGCGGGGCAGGATACGGGGCGAGACCCGCAGCAACCTGCGGGCAGGAATGGCTTCGGCGATGAGGCGGATAGTGGCATCATCCTCCTCGGCGAGGCGCAAAGCGTCCGGGGTAAGCTGGTCGATTCCGGTGATCTCCACATCAGAGAAACGTGCGTTCCAGTCCCAGATAGTATTGGCAAAGATTACCAGCTTGATGGCAGAATCGATCCCCTTCACGTCGTATGTGGGATCCGCCTCCGCATATCCCATCTGCCGGGCTTCAGCGAGCGCCTGATCGTAGGTGAGGCCTTCTTCCGACATACGGGTCAGGATATAGTTGCAGGTTCCGTTCATGATGCCGTGGAGAGCCCGGATCTCATTTCCCATCAGGTCATGTTCCAGCACGTGAATGAGAGGGATCGCACCACACACCGTCGCTTCATAACGGAGAGCCACCCCGCGGGAAGCAGCAATACCGCAGAGTTCCCGGTGGTGGAGCGCGATGGGGCCCTTGTTGGAGGTGACCACGTGTTTACCCCGTTCCAGGGCGGTCCGGATATGAGTGGTGGCCGGTTCGCCCGAGGTGATGTTGGTGGGTGTCACCTCCACAAGCGTATCATAATCCCCGGTGGTGAGGATGGACCTGGCGGTAACGTCCGGGCTTCCCACCGGCAGCCCTTCCCTCTTTTTCGCAAGTACCTTCTCCGGATTGATGCCTTTGTTATCGATAAGGCCGCTCCGTGAGTCGGCAATCGCGGTGATGGAAAGGCCAAGGTTTTTCTCACGGATCATCCGGGCCACTCCCTGGCCTACCGATCCAAAGCCCAGGATGGCCACCTTCATGGACCATCCTCCAGTGATTCGATGATCAGGAGATCCTTCTTACGCGCGACCTCCCTTAATATTTCGAGGGCCTGCTGCATGGCAGGCGCATGGGCGGCCTTGATCAGAATACGGGCGGATGAGGGTTCGGCGATAGCCGGCATGATCAGCTCGAGCTCCGACACCTCCGCAAAACCGGTCTTATCGATGTGATCAACGGTGTCGGTGAGATCGGTATGCATGATGTGACCGATCATGATCAGGGATTTCTTATGGACCAGCCGTTCT
>JAJRCO010000117.1 GCA_028678905.1 Methanomicrobiales archaeon | reverse complement strand
CGACCCGCTGATCCGAGAATTATTGGCGATCGTTACAAGCTCCGTGTCGAAATAGGCGGAGAGATTACCATGGTCAAAGGGTCCCGAGATCAGGGTGCTTTTCATTCGTATCGAATCTATCACAACGTGAATCACGTCACGCTGATCTGTCCGGTTGATGGTGTGGAGTATACGTGGGGTAGCTGAGGGTGAGTTGATCTGCATCCTCTCCTACCTGAATCCCTTCTGTTTCCAGGACACTGCGGCTCAGCGCGACCTGCTGATTTCCGTCATCCAGGGTGCGCAGCTCGATACCGGTAAAATTTAGCGTGTAGAGAGCGATAGAACTGCTCGACACTGGGGCTATTGTGGGCGTTGGAGTCGCTGCAGGTATCGTCACCATGGTGGTCTTTACGGGTTTGGGGGCCACGGTGTGTGTCGTGTCCTCGGTATCTTCCAGCACTGTTACGATGTTCCTTTTCATGGTGGAAAAGGTATCATTTTCCGTTGACACATTCAGCATGACCGAGTACTTCCCTGCCTCGCTGAAGGTATGGGCCGAAGTTTCTCCAATTCCCCGGTATCCATCTCCAAAATCCCACTCCCAGGTGATGATTCCTTCGATTGGGGAGAGATCGATGAAGCTGACGGTCAGGGGTGCGTACCCATCCGAGGGGTCCACGTCAAATTCAACTTCCGGTTCGAATGAATACACCCGGATGTACTCGGTCCTGTTCTCCCAGAAAGGGAGGTTTACGGAGGAATTGATCCGAAGGGAGACATTGTATCTACCTGGTTCGGCATAGGTGTGCTGTGGATCGATCTCCTCGGAGGTGTTCCCGTCCCCAAATTCCCAGAAATACGAAAGATTATCTTCGGAGGATTCATCGGTGAATTGTACGGTAAGAGGGGCTTTACCAATCGTCGGATCACCGGAGAAGCTAGCCCTGATCCCTGTGGCGTTGATATACGCGGTCTTATTCTCCCAGGATGATCCCAGAGTCCCGTTAACAAAAAGGTGCACCGTATAAGTTCCTGGTGTGATGTAGAGGTGAACCGGATTCTTCTCTGTTGATGTGGCATTATCTCCAAATTCCCAGTAATAGTCGCTTACGGGGCCGGTGGAGATGTCTGAAAATAAGATGGGGAGGGGGATCTCCCCCTCCGTTCGGTTCGCCAGAAATCCCGCCACGGGAGGAGAGCCAGTATTCTGAGTGAAATCCGCGTCTGTTACTCTGATGACCGCCTGATAGATATCAGAACCGGCAGCATTGCTCACATTCAGTGATACGGTGAAGTTCCCCGGTGATCCGTAGACGTGATTGGGGTTCGGAATTTCAGATACCGATCCATCACCAAAATTCCACTGATAGGTGAGAATATCTCCTGTGGATTGATCGGTGAACTGGACGGGAAGAGGAAAGGAACCTTCAGTGATACTGACGGAAAAGTTGGATACCGGAGGATTGAGCGCGGAATTTCGTACTACCTCTAGCTGATGAGAGATGCTGTCCGTCCCCGCTTCATTGGAGACGGTGAGGGTTACCTGGAATATACCCTCCGCAGTATAGATGTGGAGGGGATTGATGCTTGTATCCGTTGAGCCGTCCCCGAAATTCCACAGATAAGAGAGATTATTCCCCATGGACCCATCCAAAAATTGCACGGACAGCGGCGGTGCACCGGACGAAACATTCATCGAGAATCCTGCATCCGGGGGTGAGGTATCCAGTCCAGAACCGGGAATTGCCAGGATAACGATACTGATAATAACCAAGAGGAGACTGTACCGTATTTTCTTTCTCTGGATCATCCCAGACACCCCTGGTGCATTATTTCCGGGATTGGTTTACTTGTCCGCCGTCTATATAAATTTGTGTGCCGGGGGTTATTTCAGTGTCAGGCGAATTGGGTACTGTTAAAGAAAGGAAAAATTTTAAAAATTTTCATAGTGATAAAGGAATAATTGAAAAACATCTCTCCTGAAAGGGTCGTATCATTGAAGAATCTGTGCTGTTATGAATGAGATACTCCTCAGGTAGGAAGGTATTCGGCACACTTCGTTTCGAGAACAGGGGTAATCTCTATATGGGATAACGGTCATCAAACAGAAATTGGTATACCTATGCTCGATATGCATCGTACTCCCGAACGACCGGGCTTTGAAAAGATCCTCCGCAATATCATCGCCCTTTACGGAGTGACGATTCTGCGAGATCCACAGAGTTTTGCCTCAGTGTGGGCCGATCTGGGGGGAGAACTGAAAACAGAAGAATTTTCAATAGTGAAACAGTCATTGGAAGCCGACATTCCGACCAGGATTCTTGAACAGAAAAAAAGCGGATCACCGGACGACTACCGGGTTTTCCTCTTCAGATACCTTGTGGAAAAAGGGATGCAGGAAGATGCTGCTTCTACAGCGGTATCGATGTGGATGAAGGTCTTGGGAATCGGTCCTAATTCGGATCGTTCAACAGAGGATGAATTCACCTGGCGGGCGATACCGTCTGCCCAGACTCATCAATCTCTGTTCATCACCTCGAACCCGGCCGGGGCCACTATCTTCATCGAAAATAAGACCCTGGGCAGCACACCGCTTACCATTTCACTTCCTTTAGGTGTGCATACTCTTCGCTCCGAAAAAGAGGGATATGAGGATGCCATTCATACCGTCACCATACCGGAAAATACCGTCACCGAGTTCAGAATGACACCTCTTCCCGCCATTACTCTTACCATCAAGACAGACCCATCCCGATCTAATGTATTTATCGACGGTGTGTACAAGGGGATCGCTCCGCTCACCGTTTCGAACCTGACCGGGGGACAGCATTCCATGTTATGTTCGCTCCCCGGATACCAGGAGATCAGAAAATCAATCCTGGTGACATCGGATACGACTCTTGAAGTGCAGCTACCGGAAGAGAAAAAATACCATCTGGTAGAAATCAATACCAATCCCTCTAGCGCAAGAGTGTTCATTAACGGAGAATACCGGGGAAATTCCCCCGTGCTCCTCTCTTTGCTTAATGGCCCTTATCAGGTTTCCTGTGCCCTCGCAGGACATGAGAAAGAGCGAAGAAGTATCAGGATACCTGATGAGTCCCGGCTCTCGATTTATCTCTATAAGAAGGGTCTGCGTACCAGTCCGGTTGCACGGAAGAGAGCGATCGCCCATGTGGGTGTCTTCGCCCTGCTGTTATGCCTGGTGACGGTATTTGCTTATGGATTTCTCATCCCCCCGGCCCCTCCCCTGGCTATGGCAACGCCCGAGCAGAGTGCGGCTCCCGTTATAGTGCAATACAATCCCCGTGCCCAGCCAGAAACGCACCCAACGGTGAACGGGCATCCCGTCTCCCCGCCGTATCTGGAAAAACAGCTGGAACTGGCCAGGGATAATCAGGTACTCGAATATGTGCTGGTGAATCCCCCGCTGTCCCTTTCCTGGGACGTGGTCCCTCCGATCACCGCAAGGGATGTCTGCTATCTGGATTATACCAAGACGTTCGTCTGTAAAAACGTCAACCGTATCGATGAAAAATCGACCTTCACCATAACGGTGATGGACACAGTAACTGGGGAAACGGTTCTGGAAGACGGCTATTCGCCGAGATTCGGTTCTATTCCGTCCAAAACCGTGAGACTCTACAAGGGGGGTATCTATAACATCTCCATCGAAGGACATTTTGCGGATGTAACGCTGAGGATCGAGTCCAATAATTAATCTTTTTTGGAATACTCTTGTCTTATCCATCGATCAGGCCTCTCTCCATGCTGTCAGGTACCGTACAGGGAATATTTTTATATGAAGATCTTGAATTGGGGCATACCGTTCGTGTACGAAAGATGCGAGATGACGAGGCCAGGACTTCGTCATCTTACCGGTATGACGATACCATCTTCCACACTGAAAGTAAAGACCTCTTATGTAAATTTGTAAAAAAGATCTAGATATTCGGGGTTTGTGCTTGTATCACCGTAGTGATAAAAGAGAGCTCCTTGGATAAGAGGCGTATCATGTCATCCGTGGTCAGGATTCCGGTCACGCGACCCCGTTCATCCACGACCGGCATTCTCCGGAAATTTTTCCCCTCGAACTTGCGCATCGCTTCGAAAAGACCTTTTCCCCCCTCTACGACGACAGGATCCTTGGTCATCACGTCGCGGACCGCAATCTTCTTCGGGTCTTTCTCTTTACCCATCACCCGGAGTACGACGTCGCGATCGGTGATAATCCCCACCGGCATCTGTTTTTCGACGATAATCACACAACCGACATTTTTCTCATCCATCATCCGGACAACTTCCATCACCTTCGCATCCGGTGAAGCACTCACGACATCAGTATTACAGCATTCAAAGGCAGTCATGATGATACCTCGGTAGTCAGGTTTCGAAGATACTATAAAAAGGTTACGGCGTTCTCATGAAGTAAAGGGATGATAGGGAAGGAATGAGTTTGCTTGCACAAGAGAAAGGTTCGTGGTGCTTCTTCCTACGAAAACAGGAAGAACTTCTCTAAATAATCAGATCTTTAAATTTTTTTAACAGTCTGAAACTTTTTGGAATTTTGGAATATTCACCTTAAGTTATCATATATTTTGAATAAATTAAGATATTCCAAATACTCTTTATCAGCAAGTTTAAGAATGACAATCAAAATTAAAACCCGGATCTTACATTTTCTCCTCGCCATAACCTTTTTATGCCAGAAATGATCTACACGCTTTCAGCTCGAGGAGGGATGTGAGACAGCAAGACGAGACATAGGATAATAATTCGCATCACGCCCTACATCCTTCAGGATGCTATCGTAAAGACAGAAGAAAATCAAGGTAAAGTGAGAATTATGCTAACAAAACGTTTGAGAGAAAAACCACCCGTAAGAGGGCTGGGGATCATGCTGCTGGGCTTCCTGGCATTGCTTGCCCTGTTCGCCCTGCCAGTCGCGGCGGTATGTGATCCCGTAACAACACCGGATCCTAATTCATTGTACCTTATTGAGGGAACCATAGATCCGACCACCATCCCTCAGTTTGTGTATAGTCTGAACAGCAGGTTTCCGCCCTTCGGAGCTCCTCCGGTATGGGTACCCACCAGTTCAAATGGTGCAAGGGATACATATGTGATCAACGTATCCGAATTCGAGCAGCAACTCCTACCTCCTGTTACGGGGTGTCCCAACACTACAGTATATGGGTACGGAGGGAATGCAAAGTTCGCGGTTACCAACACACCTCTGGGTTTTGTCCGGAATACTCCAGCAGGAACATTTGAGGCTGTGAAGGGGAAGATCGTGGAAGTCAAGTGGGTCAATGATCTGACGGGACCTAGCATCGTTCCAGTTGATCCTATTCTTCACTGGGCAGATCCGAACAAAATCTGTAGCAAAAACGCGTCTGGAGGCTGTGAGTCCAAAGATCCTGCCAATATCTCCTGTATGCTGGATCCCTCAGGCATGATATGTATGCCCATGCTCGAATGTTTCCCAAATTGTCCAGACTTCCCACCGGGCTTCGAACTGGCCCAGTCTCCTATCCCCATCGTGACGCATCTGCATGGTGGAGAAGATCGTTCCACCTCTGATGGCGGGCCGAACCAGTGGTTTACCTGGAATGGTATCCATGGGCCGGATTACACCACAGAAAAACCAACAAGTGCAAACGCCGCGATCTACGAGTATCCGAACAACCAGCTGGCCACCACCTTGTTCTACCACGACCACGCTCTGGGCATGACCCGCCTAAATGTACTCTCCGGCCTTGCAGGATTCTATTTGATCAGGCAACCGAATGAACCCAAACTGATCGCGGACTTCAAGTATGAAGTACCTCTGGCCATCCAGGATCGAATCTTTAAAGCAGATGGAGACCTATGGTTCCCCACAGTCGGAAACAATCCTAATGTCCACCCATATTGGCAGCCCGAATTCTTCGGGAACACTATCATGGTGAATGGCCTGGTATGGCCGAGGATGGATGTCGATCAGACACGCTACCGTCTCCGATTCGTGGATGGATCGAATGCTCGATTCTATACCGTTCATTTCATTCAGGATAATGGAACCCCCTTGCACTTCTTCCAGATAGGTAGTGACGGGGGCTATCTTGCGAACCCGGTTGAACTAACGGAATTTACCTTCGCACCAGGAGAGAGAGTTGATATTCTGATCGACTTCACTGGTGTAGAAGGGAATGTTACAATGACGAACACCGCACAGTTCCCGTTCCCTGGAGATAATGTTCCTGCTACAACTCCCGTTCCTGGGTTGGATGGGACAATCATGCGATTTGTCGTCGGTTCGAACGTAGTTACTCCTCCGGACTTAACTTCCAAGCCTCTAAACTCAGTTCTTCCTGATTTCGGCGGAGCTGTACCAGCAGTGACGAGGAACATGGTTCTAAAAGAAGACATGAGCTCGACTGGTGAACCACTGGAAGTACTTCTGAACGGGCAGAGATGGGCCGGAGTCCTTCGCGAAACTCCCGCTCCCGGGACGATTGAAGAATGGAGGTTCATTGATACAACCGGTGATACCCATCCCATGCATGTCCACCTGGTCCAGTTCCAGGTAATCGGTCGCCAGAGCTTCACCTTCAACTATCTGACTGACTGGATCGCAAAGCAGTACAACGACTGCCCGGCTGAATTGGAACCATGCGGAACGCTCGATCCTAATAACCCCAATGACCTGAATATGATGGGAGAGAGGGGACCGCCCTGGCCGATCAACTATTCACCGTTAGATCTGGAAGTGTCGCCATACTTGTTCGGCCCCTTACAGCAGCCCGATGCGAACGAGCAGGGATGGAAGGATACTATACGGTCTAACCCCGGTGAGGTTACCTTCATCCGCATTCGTTATGCAAAACAGGATGGCACTGGTCACGCACCGTTCTTCTACTCCTTCAATCCAACCTTCGGGCCCGGATATGTATGGCACTGTCACATCATCGACCATGAGGACAATGAAATGATGAGGCCATACAAGCTCGTTATAAACGCTCCTCCTGGTCCAACAAAGGTAATTCCGCCGGTACCGGGGCCAACAAAATAATTTTTTTCATTTTTTAAACGAATTTGCGAATTTGATCTTTGAAGTAACTAAGGATTTTACGGCATGAATGGTAGGTTAGTCTCGAGGATTAAGACACGTGTCTATGGAACTGTATCGATTGAAATTTTATTTTTATGAATAATTGATACGATATATGAAACTAGAGATCTTGATCGATAATTATCGAGCGACACCTGCCATCACGCACTGTCCATACGAGATGCATCCATCCCCTAATGGATACTCCCGATTCATCACCAGCAGCAGGTCTCTCTTCTCCACCTGTTTCCTGATAGTCTCCCGGATCTGTTCATTATACGCCACCCCACCGCTCAGGGCGATCTGCGCGATGCCTTGCTCTTCAGCGGCATGAATCGCAAGCTGCGAAAACCCCCTGGCAAGGTTGTGCTGAAAGGAGGCAGCGAGGTCGGATCGTGCCATAAGATATTCCTGTGAGGATAAGCCATCAATCCGCTGATGACGGATAAAAGCCTCCTGAAGCAACGCCCTCGTGGAAAGTATCTCCATTTTTCCCTCTCGCCGGATCTCAAGGGCCCAGTCTTCTGAAACCCCCCCATACGCCGCTGATTCCAGCCGCATGGCGGGCTCCCCGTCGTAGGTTCGCTCCCGGCAGATGCCTAGCAGTGCAGATACGGCATCGAGCACCCGACCGGTACTGCTGGTGAGGACGGCATTGAATTTTCGTGCCACTTGCTGTTTCAGCACCCACAGGGAAGTCTCGTCCCAGCCGCGGGAGGAAAGGAGGCGTAGAGTCTCATCGTTTGGAAGGATCCCGTACAGCATCCGTTCCGGGTACCGGGTGGCTAGGTCCCCGCCTGGCATAGGTACATACTCAAGGTGGGCGACCCGCTCGTAACAGGGCGGAGTGCCGGCGAACACCTCCCCACCCCATACTGCTCCGTCGCGACCGTAGCCCACACCGTCGATAGCGATCCCGATGCAGGGTTCCCGGGTTGCAGCGGCGATATGGGCCTCGTGGTGCTGGACCGGAACCAGTTCCGCACCATATTGTTCGGCCAGCCCCCGTGCGTAACGGGTAGAGAGAAATGCTGGGTGGAGATCATGGGCTATTACCTCGTAACGGACATCCACTAGTCGGGATATCTTTTCGATGGTCTCCTTCAGGTATGCAAGCGTAGGGGGGTTCCTCACGTGACCCACATGGGGTGAGGTGATGCACACACCGTTCTGGTAGAGAGTCGCGTTGGAGTTAAGTTCTGGGCCCACTCCTAGGATACCGCGTTTTCCCAAGTCGATGTGCACCCGTTTGGGAGCAAATCCCCGGGAGAGGCGGATCAGAAATCCGTCTCGCACCACAGAATCGTCGCACCGGTTCACGATCGACCGGTTATGAGTGAGGAAATAATCTACCTGTCCTGCGAGCTTCTCCTGAGCAGTGATCGTCTCGGTGATCATGGGATAGCCGGGCATGTTGGCACTGGTCATGATCAGCAGCGGGTTCCCCAAATGGGAGAAGAGGAGATGGTGGAGGCCGGTGTAGGGTAGCATGCACCCCAGAGTATGCAGATTGCTGATATCCCGGTGAGAGGAGGGATTTTTTTTCTTCAGCACCACAATCGGCCGCTCACGGCTGGTGAGGAGCATCCATTCTTTCTCCGAGATTTCTGCGATCTCGTGCACGTGTGCAGGAGCAACCATCACTGCAAAGGGCTGCTCCGTCCTTCCCAGCCGGAGTTTGAGCTCCCGTGCCCGTTCTTCGATGCAGGCCAGGTGAAATCCTCCCACCCCCCGGAGGGCGACGATCGCCCCCTCATCGAGGAGTGAGGCGGTCTCCTGGATGGGATTGGGAGCAGATACCGGATTGCCCTGACTGTCCAGAAGGGAGAGCGCCGGACCGCAATCCGCACAGGCGATGGTCTGGGCGTGATGGCGCCGGCACCCGGGATCGGTGTATTCCCGAATGCACGCGTCATCCATGGGAAATTCAGCCATAGCGGTCCGCTTCCGGTCGTAGGGAAGGGAATAGATGATGCTGTAGCGTGGACCGCAATTTACACAAGAGGTGGCCCAGTAGCCCTCATAGCGTCCTCCTTTCTGATCGACATCCGCGATGCACTCCGCACAGATAGCCACATCGGAAGGGATGAAACCGGAGAGAGATCCGGAACCGCTCTCGCTGATGATGAACTCAGGCAGAGCAGGCCCCTGGATCTTTCGAACTTCCACCGAATCGATGCGGGAGAGCGGGGTTCCTTTCGAGATGGCGGAAAGAAATTCTTCAAAACGGTCTCCAAAAGCGGCAATCTCGACTTCGCTGCCCAGATTTTTCACCGAGCCAGTGACACCGAATTTCTTGGCCTGGGCGTAGACAAAAGGCCGAAAACCCACACCCTGGACGATTCCCCGAATAATAATAGTTCCACTGGAGCGCATTAAGATACTTGACAAAATTTAATGAGTTTCGATGCGATATATATAATAGGGTTTTTGCAGTGACCGGACATGTCAGGATCGTGAACGATCCGATCGAAATTGTCCCGCTTATCGTGACATTCAATAACAAAAAATTCAAGGAGCTGTACGAGCTGCTCAACAAGAACTGGCTCACCGAGGAGGAGCTCATCGCATATTCTGACGTAGAGACGGTCGCAGAATGCCTGACCATTCTCAAGAAAGGAAACCTGATCGAGGAACAATGGCGGATGCCCAAACCTGGGGCGAAGCCAGCCAAGGAGTTCCGGACCACTTACAGCAAATTCCGGGCCAATTTTCAGTGTTCCATGTCTGATTTGAGCGATCTGTTGCATATCGCGGTCTCCACCAATGAACATCTCCGTCTGCTCGTGGATCAGATCGAGGCGGAGATCTCCGGCGGTAATACCTCCATCAATGACATGGCCAGGAAATTAAGCTGCAATACCACCGTTATTAAGGGGCTCGCCAAGCGAATCCCCCGTTTCGATGTAAAGGGGCAGACCCTGATTCTCGTGGAAAGAAATGAATGAAGATCCTCTGACTGCGGTTCTTCGGAGCAAGAGCGAAGCCACCCGTTTCCAGATATTGGTCGAGATTGCGGAGAACCAGCCGGCAGTGCGGCAGCAGGAGATCGCTCACAAACTGGGAGTAACTCCTCAGGCCGTCTCCGAATACATCCGGGAGCTCGTGGAGAGCGGGATGGTGGATGCAAGAGGCCGCGGCCACTACGAAGTAACCCGTAAGGGCATAGAATGGGTGCTTGCCCATGCAGAAGCCCTGGAGTCCTATGCCCGCCACATCCGCAAGGATATCATCGAGCAGGTCTCAGTCTGGACTGCCCTGGCCGCCGAGACCATCCGGAAAGAGGAGATGGTAGGAGTGTTCATGAAGGACGGACTCCTGTACGCAAGCCGCGAACCCCGGAGTGCGATGGGCACTGCGACCCTGGATGCCACAGTGGGTGAGGACGTGGGGGTAGCCCGCTTAAACGGGCTCATCGAGCACCATGAAGGGATTATCCGGGTAGGGAAGGTGCCCCGTATCGAGCAGGGGGGATCGCGGAATGTCCAGAAAGATCAGCTCATCACTCTCGTGGACTCCGCCCAGTTTGTTGGAGCGGTCGGTCTGGAGGCGATGGTGGCGCTCCATGGCGTCGGAAAAAAGCCGGACATGTTTTTTGGAGCCCGGGAGGGGGTGATCGAGGCAGCGTTTCACGGGCTGGAATGTGCTCTGATCATCGTCGACGAGGAGTTCACCGATTTTCTCAAACGGCTGGAAGGGGCAGGGCTGCGGTACACCATCCAC
This sequence comes from Methanomicrobiales archaeon, assembly GCA_028678905.1. Lineage (GTDB taxonomy): Archaea > Halobacteriota > Methanomicrobia > Methanomicrobiales > JACTUA01 > JAJRCM01. Next base: position 11,133 of record JAJRCO010000117.1, on the reverse strand, counting down.
GAGCTGGTCACCCGATGAATATTCTCGTCTCCCCACAGAAGAACACGTATAAACTGTTGTTTTTACGCAATGGCGCGATCCGTGGCATGGGATTGGTGCAGGTGACCCGCACTCCCAAGGGATGGAGACCCAAGAATTTCCTGTATCGGCGCAGCGGCAAGAAACACGCGGCCCAGGCGCCGACCAAGGATCTGATCTCCGCTCTCCGCGAGGGGCCGGTCCAGCTTACCACCAAGGACGCGGGTTTTGAGGCATTCCTCGCTGACTTCCAGATCCCGTTTTCGTACATGAGTCTCTGCCGCCTGTGCATGCTGGAGGACCGGGTCACCTCTCTCTCTGAAGAGGAATCCGTCACCTATCATGGGGAAAAGATCTGCTTTGAGTGTGCGCTACGGGAGATCCGCCGCGAAGTGGGATACCTGGGCATCTTCGGCCGAAAATCCATGGCCTATATCGAAGAACTGCTCCGCATCTATCGCGACGTGGACCGCGTGCTCGCCGCGGTTCAACCAGACTGGCTGGATACCTCCGCCACCCTCTTCGACCGGCTGGACACGGAAGTGGTACGGGAGACCGCCCTGCTCACATCTCTTTCCCTTCCCCAACCGTTCGTGGCCAGATCCGGGGTGGAGCGGCTCACCCCCGTCCAGCAAAAATCGGTGGAGGCCGGCCTGCTGGCAGGTAAGGACCAGCTGGTGGTCGCGGCGACTGCGAGCGGAAAGACCTTCATCGGGGAGATGGCGGGGATGAAGAACTTCCTGGAAGGACGGGGTCGGATGCTTTTTCTGGTTCCTCTGGTGGCGCTGGCCAATCAGAAGTACCAGCGTTTCCGCGAACGGTATGGAGACCTGGTGAAGGTAACCCTACATATCGGTGCGGCCCGGCTCAATCTGTCCGAAATGCACAGCATTTCAGAGCGGGACATCCAGGCTCCCCTCGTGGTGGGGACCTATGAAGGGATCGATCACTTTCTCCGCACCGGCAACCGGATGAAGAATATAGGGACAGTGGTGATCGACGAAGTGCAGATGCTGGAGGATGACGAACGGGGGCATCGCCTAGATGGACTGATCGCCCGTCTGAAGTACCTGTTTCCCCGGGCGCAGTTCCTCTATCTCTCGGCGACAATCGGATTGCCTCACACACTGGCGGAAAAACTCCATGCTGATCTGGTAACCTTTGAGAATCGCCCGGTACCCCTCGAACGCCACCTGCTCTTCGTTGGGCGGCAGGGAAAGATCAAGTACATAAAAAAGATCGTGGAAGAGGGCTACCGAACGCGTTCCTCAAAGGGATACCGGGGTCAGAGCATCGTGTTTACCCATTCCCGGGCCCGCTGCCATATCATTGCGGAAGCGCTGGGCAGCCGAGCGGCTCCCTACCACGCCGGGCTGACTGCAGCCGAGCGGCGGGAGGTGGAGGACAAATTCATGAAAGGGAACCTGGCCGCAGTGGTCACCACAGCCGCCCTCGGAGCAGGGGTGGACTTCCCTGCTTCTCAGGTGATCTTTGACACCCTGGCCATGGGCATCGAATGGCTGACGGTCCAGGAGTTTCACCAGATGGCGGGAAGAGCCGGGAGGCCGGATTATCATGACCTGGGGAAGGTGTTCATTCTGGCCGAACCGGGGGCGACCTATTCACGGGAGAGTAAGATGACCGAGGAGGAGGTGGCTATCAACCTGCTTCGGGGGGAGATGGAAGAGGTCGCACCTGCCTACGGGATAGAGGAATCATCGGAGGAGCTGGTAGCGCATGCGGCGGTATGTGGTGGAGACGAGGAAGTCCTCCGCACCCTGGATGTAGCGATGGTCGGAAGCACCGAGCCCGTCCTCCCGATGCTCCTGGAAAAGCGGCTGGTGAGAAAGACCGGGTCCCACCAGATCGAGCTTTCACCCATGGCCCGGGTGATGGCCGAACACTTCATGGGGGTGGAACGGCTGGAGATGCTGCAGCGGATGATCCGGAAGTCCAGGGACCCTGTCGATATTCTGGCCGAACTGGAATGCGCCGAGCGGGAAAAATAGGGCCGGTTTTCTTTCAACGTTCCGCAGTACCATTTTTCAGGAGGTTACATTGTGATCCCCGTATATTCATGGACAAAGATCGCTTGGGAAAAAACAGAGAAGATGTTTTTTCACAAACCCGGAATTTTTCCTGTGCCACGGATGGTAATCTCATCGGCCAGACGTCGATACTTTCCATTGTTCCGAGGAAGAATCATTCATGATGCCTGAGTTGACAACACTCCTCATATCTTCTCTCTTTTTCTTGGTAGACGAAATATTCAGATGATGAGCGCAAATGGGGGTTAAATATTCTTTAGATTATAAAAATCAGTTCGAAACATCATGCAATTCGAAATTCACCGAAAAGGAAACTATATATAAGAAAAATTCATATATAAATCAGTATAAAAGGAATTGAAGGGCTTATGGCAGTCAGTACGGAAAACGGCGAGGAAATAAACCTCGAATCAAGGCTCCTTACCATCAGCTCGATCCTACACAAGGGAAGGGTCGAGGGAAAGGTGGTCATCGATCATGAAGTGAAGGACGATCTCTTCATCAAGGACTTCATCACCCGCAACACCAGCGTGCTTCCCGAGAGCAATTTTGTCGTGAACCGCATCAAAAAAGCACGAGCCAGTCTCCCGGTCGACTGATTCTTCTTTTTTTTTCAAGCTATCTGGCAGATCCATCGCTCGTAGATGGGATCAGCGAAGTGTTCTTCCACCTTCACAGAATGTCCCTTCCTCCGGCACCAGTCCGCCACCTGACGAACTTCCCGCTCGGTGCCCGTCGTGATGATCACCTCCTTGGCTAACATGATCAGCTCATCTACAATACGCTCCCACATCTCCTCATTGAAGGGGTGAATCTCACCTAGCATGAACGCAACCCCATACCCAAGCGGACGGCAGTACCGGGTCGCCCGGGTCCCATCGATCCACATGGTGGATGCAGGTTCCAGACGGCCCTGTCGAAGACCGAGGGAGAGAAGGGCGGGGTCGTTGTCGTAAGATAGCGGATTCATGCCGAGGGAGTGGAGAGCCCGGGAGCCGATCCCCGAACCACAGCAGCAGTCCAGACAGGTCTCCTTCGAAATCCCACCCCAGCGATCTTTCAGGATCTCTTCGACCAGGGATATGCGGGCCAGAGTGACATCCTCCACCGCAGGGGGGACATGGGTCATCAGTTCACGACTGTAGTATTCCCGCACCGCAGAAAGGTACCGTTCTCGTTCTTCCTGGTAGATATCTCCCCCCGTCTGTTCAAAACGCTCCAGGATCTCCAGAGGGGCATCCCGGAACAGAAAATGCGTGATCTGCCAACCCGCAGGGGTAGAAAGAGCAAGAGCCAACGGGATCTCCTCTTCGTCTACCACCAACCGGGCCTCATCAGCTTCTTCGGCAAGGATGATACGGGTTCCACTCTCTTCGGTCATTTCTGCAAAGGAGGGATCGACCGAGCGGATCTCCTTCAGGTCCAGCAGTTCGGCGAGAGTCATGACCGCACGATCCGCAGACCTTCTGGCGCCTTGATCAGCCCCTCCACCCGGGCTTCCTCATGAAGCTCCAGGGTAGGGGCAAAGACGTTTCCTAGAATGGAAGCCCCTCGGGCGACCTGCACGGTCTCCCCGCTGACGATCTCTCCGTGAATAATGGTATTCTCTCCTATCCGTACCGTTCCCGGGCTGCGCAGGCTGCCAAAGACGGTGGTATTCTCTCCTACCTCAATGGATTCAGCCCGGATCGTCCCGTGCAGCCGGTTGTGCGCACCGATGGTGAGAGGAGTCTGGAAGGTAAGCCCCTCCATGGACAGATGGGAGCGGGAAGGGATCAGGAGCGGGGTCTCCGGCTCCGCATCCTCCCCGCTCATCTGATCCAGGAACTTCTGCAGCTCCTCCTCCCGTTCGAACTTCAGGAGGGCCATTAGGTAGAGGAGGAGGTAGACAATGACCGGCATGGGGTTTCGAATCACGATCCACCCTTTCGCCTCGAATCCCCGGTCGATCTGAACATTGTCTCCGATATCCATATCCCCGTGGACGGTCAGTTTCCCTTTGATGTGCACTCCCTCTCCCAGGAACGCGTTCTCCTCTGCAGTCACATCCCCTTGGATTTGGCAGAAATTGTCGACCCTCAATTCACCGTGGGCAGTGACATTCCCGCTCACCTTCGAAAACTCGCAGACCGCCACACACTCTCCGGTGAGCCCGTACTCGATCTGGCAGCGGTCGCCTACCACAATATCCCCCTCAGTGAGCAGGATGTGTTCCTGCAGCTCCGTATGATCGGGGAAAAAACCACGTGAGAGAAGATTTGGTGTGGTGATCTCCATCGGGCTTCGCCGTACTAATTTCTACGCCCCATACTTATGAGCCTTGTTTATCAGGTCGAGGACGATGGGCATCAGGGAGAGTCCCGGAAGGCGATGCAGCCCTCCCTGTGCACAGGAAAACTCGTCAAATCTCTGCACCGAGTCCACCCGCACCCCCTCCCCATGGAGCAGCAGGGGCACCGGGTCGGCACTGTGGTCCCGGATGGTACAGGGGGTGCTGTGGTCCCCGCAGACCACCAGAAGGCAGTCGGAGAGTTCCAGTAGCGGGGACAGCGAGGCGTCGATCCGCTCGATGAACTGCTTTTTCACCCGGGCATTCCCATCGTGCGCCGCTTCGTCTGCCCCCTTGATGTTCAGGAGCACAAAGTCCTGCTGTTCCAGTTCCCGAACCGCAGCGGCGATCTTCCCCTTCAGATTGGTGTCCACCGACCCGGTCGCCCCAGCAACGGGCACATGCCGAAGGCCGACCACCTTTCCGATCCCGGTGATCAGGGTCGCTGCGGCGATCACGCTGCCCCGCAGGTGGTATCGTTCCTCAAACGATTCAAAATAGCCCATCTCCCCCGCCCCTCGGATGAGCACGATGTTTGCCGGCGGCTCTCCCCGACTCACCCGGGTACGGTTGAGAGGATGATCCTCCAGGATCTCGTGGGACTGACGGACAAATTCGTTGCAGGCATCGGCGGTTTTACGATCCGCCTTTCTGTCGGTACAGGGTCTCACCACGGGGGGGACAACACCTTCCCTTTTCGGATCATTAGAGGAGACCTCCGGCCCGAGTCCCTCTCCTTTCAGGGCGAGAGCCGCCCGGTGGCCGGCACCGGAGCAGAATCCAAACGTTATTCCGAAAAGCGAGAGATCCACTCCCTGCTGAATGGCCGCGCTCAGTTCCCAGGTCTCGTGAATTCTTCCCGCCCGGCGATCGAGGATGGTCCCATCCTTTCCCAGGGTGGCGTAATTCCCGCGAAACCCGATCATCCCCTTCTCCATGTGGATCCCGCATCCTTCCGCTTCCAGGGGTCCCCGACCGGTGTAATACCGCTCCGGTGGATATCCCAGCAGACTCAGATGGGAGGTGTCGGATCCGGGCCGGATGCCGGGTCCGATGGTATCCATTATTCCACACACACCTTGCGTAGCCAGGCGATCGAGAAGGGGGGTTGCAGCAGCCTGGAGGGGAGTCTTCCCGTTCAGATCGGGACACGGACGGTCCGAGATGCCATCCAGTACCAGGAGCAGCACTGTCCGGGCAGTCATGGAAGAAAGGATGGTGGTCAGGGATAATTACCCTGCCGATTTCCCGTTTTACGCGGTGGCCAGCACTTCAGGTGTGGCCGACTCCGTCTTGGATTTGATGATCTCCACCCGGCGGATAGGGTAGATGGTCTTGATCTGCTTGAGGAGTTCTTTTGCGATTTCGCCACTCACCATGTCTTTGATGAAGGCATCGGAGTTAACCTGCGTCGCGTAGGTGCGCACATAGGTGCTGAGGGTTTCGCGGATGGCGTGCACCTGAGAGAGGTTCGCTCTCGACAAGGTGAGGCAGGTGACTGTCACCCGGAAGATCTTCCCGTCCTTGGTGGTCACCGGGAGAATGCTGTCGATGCGGGAGGTTTTCCTCTTCACCAGGGACCGCATGAAATCGCGGGTCACCTCATGTCCCGCAAAATCGGTGTACGCGGCGTCTCCGGCCACGTTCGTGATCTTCAGACGAAGCTTGATCTGCTGCTTTGCATAGTCCTGGGTGACTTCACCCAGCGTGGTGGAGATGATCCTTCCCACCACTTTATCCGGTTCATTGGCGATGGTATCGCCCATATAGGTCTTTCCGAAGACATCCGGTACATACACTTTGTACCAGCTCTTCGCTTTCCAACCTTCGACTTTGCGTCCAATCTGTTTCTTCTTTACCATGGTATCACCTTGTTACAGGAACCTGAAGATGTCAGGTATTTCTTCAATCCGTTTCGCGACTGCCTCGGGCCACTGCGCGGGGTCAAAGCCCTTCTGGGAGAGGAACGCCGCGGTCCACCGTTCCAGGCCGATCCCGGAACAGCCCGACCAGCATTCTTCCCCGCTCTGGATCTTTACAGTAAAGCCCCGCGGATATTTATCCCCGTTCACACTCACGTTCTGGAACTCAAGCCAGCTCTCATTGTAAGGGAGGAGAGCCTCATAATCGGTGGTTCCCACCGATTCGCAGCCGCAGGCGCCCACCATTCCCTCCTGGGCCATGAACCAGGGAGTTACCCGGGCCGCCCGCCATTCCAGCTCCAGCAGGTCGTTAAACACTCGCGAGTAGCCAGCATGGAGCGCCTCGGCCATCTCCACGGTCTGATCGCAGGTGCCCAGCCAGAGGATCTCGATGCGGTGGAACTCGTCCACCCGCTCGATGCCGTGGATGCCTCCACTCTCATAGCGGTGGGAGGTGCCGCTCCGGTCAAACACCCGGATGGGTAGACAGTCGGAGGCGAGGGTCTCCCCCTGGACGAACGGCCAGAACGAGGGGCACTGGGCGTAGCACATCGCCCCGATCGGACCGTCGATGCGTTCCCGAATCTTCTCCACCCAGACCTCACCTGTCACCTTGAAGTAATCGGCGATGTCCTCCCAGTAGGCCGGATCCCGGGTTTTGGGGGTGCAGACGTAGTAGATCTCCGGGTACACGCCTTTTGCGTGCCCGGATCGGGAGAGAACGTCCCAGGTGTCCAGTTTGGGAAAGATCATCTCCCGGAAGCCGAGTGGGCGGATAATCTCCTCTTCCACGATCCGCTCGAAGGTGCGAAAGAGCTGGACCGCCTGGGGCGCATAGATCCACTGCCCCCGGGACGAACCGTGCTTGATCCATTTCCTCGCGATCAGCTCGTCGGTGGGATTGCCGGTGTAGATGCGGGGACGGCTCTCGCTCTGATACAGAAGCTGCCAGTGCTCGGTCTTTCCTCCATACTGCCGGGCCTGGGTCTTCTCCTCGATGAGGCGGACGATACGGTCTGGCAACCTGTTTTCAAGATCAGACGCGGTGACCGCGAGGTCGATCTCCACCCGGCCATTCCGTTCGGCGATCCCGCGGATGAACGGAAGGCGGGGTACCAGGTCCGCGGTGACCCCTTCATCGAGAAGGACGCGGTAGGAAATAACCTCCAGTCCCCGCAGTCCAATGCGCAGGCGTCCCAGCAGGGATGCGAGCTGCTTCCGGAACCGAAAGATCGCATCGTGGACCCGGGTGTAGGGGCCGCTCTCGAGAGTAAGCAGGATCTGGTCATCCCGCACCTTCCATGCGGTGATCCGCCCAATTTCAACCGGATCCACGTTTTCGGGAACCCCTTTCCGGAACAGGCGTTCATTCGCATCCTGTACCGCCTTCTCCAGGATCCGGATTCCCTCTTCGGGAAGAGCTGCGCTGCACTGGATGGCCGCCTCTATCTGGAAGCGCATCTGCATACCTCCTCGGCAATACCCAGGTTCATCAAGTAATCATCCACCGAAGCGATCACCGAACGAAGAGAGGTTCCTTCCAGGGTGGTTACCACCCGGTCTCCCCGGTACTGGGTCTCCATATTCTGCAGATTGTCCGGTCGCAGCGATGCCGCCACGCAGGAGGGATTCTGGTGTCCGGTGGTGAGCACCCCCTGGATATGGATCATCCCGCGATCGCCTTCCGCAGTCCGTTTTTAAAACATTCCACCTGTGTCACTCCTATCACCGCTCCGGCCCTTGTTTCGTGTCCTCCTCCGTGCCCCCCGCAGGCAGTCGCTGTTTCCCGGGCAAGAGCTGCCAGGTTGAAGGTAACCTGCTCCGGTGTCCGCAGTGAGACGTGGGCGAATCCTTCTTCCTGAGAGAACACCGCAACTGGCCGGTTCTGGACCAGATCCAGAGCCAGTGCGTCGGCCACGTTGCCGGCGATACGGGGATTAGTGACCTCGAACCAGGGTTGCTGATCCTCAATCTGCTTCGCCGTACGGATTCCCTCGATCACTCTGCTGCGATATCCGCCCATCACTTCCCAGACCTCCTTTTCCAGACCCGCATGACGAAGACAGAGTGCAACGCCGAGCCCCCCGGCCCCCGCCTTCCCGCATGCATCGACAAGGGCGGACAGTGTGTGGGCATCTTCGTGGATCTCTTTTTCAAGGGTATACCGCGTTCCATAAATTCCATGGAGCGCTCCGGAGCTGGCCCGTGGAGCGATCTCCAGGATCAGGCGGGAGACCAGGGCTTCTTCGTCAATCTCTCCCTCCGTGGTACATTCCTCCACCAGTGCCCGGCACCGGTCCTCGACTCCTGAAAAACCCCCCAGGTACGGATCGATAGCCGTCATAAGCCGTTCCACCATGCTTCTTCCGGGGAGTAGGAACCCGTACGCGGTGGAGAGGAACTGGTGGACGATTCCCTCCTGCAGTATCTCACGGTTCTTCCCGGTGGCCGGCTGATTGTCTCCCAGCATACCCAGGATCGCCAGTCCCACCAGATCACGGTTGTCACCCAGCTCCTGGGCGACCAGGTACGCGGCCCCGGCTGAGGAGAGTTCTTTTTCTCCATCCAGCCCCGCCAACCGGGGATTGACATGGTAACTGCCCATAAAATGAGGAACATGGTGGTCTATCACCACGGCCTCGGCAGGCAGATCTGCCATACCGGAACCGATATCACAGAGCACGGCCTGGGGGCTTCCGGTGAGGAGCTCAGGCGTGAGATCCGAAACCACCCGGATGCGAAAACTTCCGCCGTCACGAAAGAGGGCATGCCCGATGATGGAGGCTGCAGCGATCCCGTCCACGTCATGATGGGCGTAGATCTCTACAAACTCCCTGCTCGAGAGGAGATTGGCGACCTGTCGGGCAATCTTTTCCAGGGGCATATCTTATCGGGATAACATGATTTCAGCGGTCTCTGGCTTGTACTCCCAGTCTCTGGGTAGTTTTCCGGAATTGATGTAGTACTTTACCAGGCGGCGTACCTTCGATTCGGTCAGCTGGAGCTGGCGCTTGTTGTGGAGATCGTTTTTGTTCTCCAAAATGTGCTTTCTCATCCCCAGCGCCTTGATGATCAGATTCTGGAGATCTTCCGGGATCCTCGATTCGGTTCCCGCCGCTGCGAGAATACGGCCAATCCTTTTTCCGGTGGCCAGTTTCACGTCCGGTACTCCGTGCTTATCCCGCAGAATCAATCCGATCTCACTCGTGGTCTTCCCTTGCTTTCTGAGATCAAGGATGATCTTCTCGATCTCGGGTGCAGCGGTGGTCGACCAGGAGGGAATCTCTTTACGGTAGGGGCGTACGGATCGTGAGGTCCCTTTCCGTCGAGCATGCATTCTTGCCATGTTTCACCTCTGGATGGACACGATGGGGTCCTTTGGAAAAGAGTCTCGTATTCTCTGACTCTCTGTAATCCCAAGCCTTGGTGGCAATGCCGGGATCCGGCATGTCGGACTTACCAGTGCCAGCACTTACTTGTACAGTGCTCATACTACATCGAGACCGGTGTAAATAAGGGTATCTCCGGGTAACCGGGGGAAATCATCAGGTACTAGAACGAATTCCGGTAACGATGGATCGAATAACATGAGAGGAAGATAGTCACGATCAGCGTTCAATACCCGAAATCGACTTGAGAAAAAGATCTCAAGCCACTTCTGTTTTTTTTCAAACTCTCCGAAAAGTTCAGCATTTCGCCGGAATTATGGCCCTGCAAATTCCCCGCAAACCGCATAATCATCGCGAATAGTATATTGCCGAGGTACTCACGATTCAGGCAATTCTCCATCGAGAGACCGCCTCGAATCTCTATGCACGGGGGCCATCGATACACTGATTAGCTCCTGCTGAAAACATATATTCACTTCGGAGCGGTAGTAGTCTAGCGGCAGGACAGGGGCTTCCCAAGCCTCTAGCCCGGGTTCGAATCCCGGCTACCGCATATGCACATGGACTCTCCTCAGCACTACGGCCTCAGCCTGATCAGCGATGACTGCCCGGGCGTGCTCCGCGACATCGCGACGTCGGTGGCAAGGCATGAGGCAAATATCATCATGGTGCAACAATCCGTTGTGCTCTGCGGCCCGAATAAGGGCAAAGCAAGCCTCTATTTTGAGCTTGAAGAGAACGAAAAAAAAGAGTTGCTGATCCAGGATCTCACCGATCTTCCCTGTGTGCACGATGTGAGCATCCATGAGCCCTTCAACCGCATCTTCGGTTCCCGAGTGATCATCATTGGCGGGGGAGCCCAGGTCGCCCAGGTGGCCCTTGGTGCGGTAAACGAGGCGGACCGGCACAATATCCGAGGAGAACGGATCTCGGTAGACACCATCCCGCTGGTGGGGGAAAACGACCTCGCCCATGCAGTGGACGCGGTGACCCGGCTGCCCCGGGCTTCTATCCTGGTCCTCGCCGGTTCCCTGATGGGCGGAGAGGTGTCCCGGGCGGTGGATCGGGTGCGCCAGGCCGGAATACCGGTGATCGCCCTCAGGATGGCAGGGAGTGTGCCCAAACACGCCGATCTGGTGGTTACCGATCCGATCCAGGCCGGGGTCTTTGCGGTAATGCACATCAGTAGCAAAGCGGTATTCGATATCTGCCGGGTGAGAGGTAAGGAGTTCTAGATGGACCTCATCGAGCAGGCCGTGGCGATCCTCCGGCGGGACGGACTGGTAGTGTACCCCACCGACACCTTATATGGTCTAGGAGGGGATGCACTCTCCGAGGAAGCGGTCCTGAAAGTCTACGAGGCTAAGGGCCGGCCACTGGGCCAGCCCATCTCTGTGGCGGTCTGCGACCGGGACATGCTGGGCTGT
>JAJRCO010000023.1 GCA_028678905.1 Methanomicrobiales archaeon | reverse complement strand
GGACAGGTCCTCGCGTTAGCGTGCAGCCTCATCCGGTGTCCTCCTTGGGACTGGTGGCGTAGACACCCCCAGCCTCCAAGGAGGCCCGGATGGAACAACGCTCCTAGGACTTACAGCTAGGGCACCGCTAGCATCGCCCAGTCCCTGCCGGGTCGGCCCTCTCGTGCCGGGTCGGGGACGCTCTCTGTCAGGCCTGCGGGAATGGGTCGCGCCGCTGCGCGCTGGCCGGCGCGGGGCCCCCGGCCGGGGCCCGCGCGGCCGGCGCGCGGGGCAGTCGCTGCTCCGACTTGATCACGTAGACCACGCCGGTAACGACCATTGGGCAGATCGGTTCTTCTCGGCGAGCTCAGCGTCGAACGTTCGCCTCTCTGTCCCTGTAGATTCCCGCCCGTGGCTGAGCCATGGACACGGCGTATAGCTGTCGCGTGGCGGATCTCGCCATTGGCCTATCACGAGCGTCGTTTCGAGGCGCTCCGTGCGTTCGAGGATGAGGGCCTCATTCGGCAGTTGCGGGTCACCGATGATCACCTGTCCGTCCGCCTTGGCGACGCGAGCCACCTGCTCATTCTTGGTGCGGACCGTCTTGAGATTGGGATGTTCGACCCAAAGGGTGATGCACAAAGGATTGAGCTCGGGGTGCGTCGCGCCTGGGAGGTCTTCCATCCGACGAGGCTCAGCAACCCTCGGATGAGTTTCCAATGGTTGATCCCGGTCGGTCTTTCATATGACGAGGCGCGCCTTGCGGCGCTTGGGCCGATCTTCGGGCAGCTGGGAGTCGTTAAGGCAGAGGACTGGTCAGCTACCCTCCTCGGGGAGCTCGGCGATCCGCCGGCGACGTTCTTCGCTGAGTTCGGGATCGTCGAAGCCGCCGAGGCTCCTCGCAGACTGGCTCGGGAGACCGGCTACTTCCGTGGGCAGAGCAGAGAGACGCCGCCCTCGCTTTGGCCGATTGACACTCTGCCGCCCGTCGCCTTCTTCCTTGATATCGGCCTGTCCAGTGCCGAGGCGCTTGAGCCCGACCCGGAAGAGGTGATCAAGCTCTGGCAGCGAACACAAGGCAACGCCGGTGAGCTAGTGTCGTTCTTGATGGGTCAGGTGTTTAAGGAGGAGCGTGAGTAGCGCGCTGGCATCAGCAGAGCCGGTTCTCGAATATTGGGAACTGGACGAGCCGGTCGACGAGGCGCCGCTTCTGCCCAGGCAAGCGCCTATCGATTGGGCTGCTGCGGATGAGGCAGAAGATCTTCGGGCTCAGTTCGACCTGCTAAGTGATGAGCTCGAGGAAGCGGCCGCTGTTCTCTCGTCGACGCGCCGGGCCATGCGGCATCCCGCCTACCTGGGCATCCTGGCGATGGGCGAGGACGCGATTCCGCTTCTCATCAAACGGCTTGAGGTGAGTCGTAAGCGTCCAATCCTTCTTCGACTGCTGGGCTCGCTGACAACCTTCCAACCCGGAGCCGGACGAGAGACGATCTCCGACGCTACGAGGGAT
>JAJRCO010000281.1 GCA_028678905.1 Methanomicrobiales archaeon | reverse complement strand
GCGCCCGCGGATCCTCCGCATACACCCGCGCATGCGTCGCCCCCCACAGGCCCGCCCCCACGATCCCGAATCCCACTTCCGCCATTCTCGACCCCCGACTCGCAGGATGGGAGCAACTTCGCTCCTCGCCGGCAGCCGTCCTACATGGCGTGCCGACCGGCTGCTCCCGCAATCATATGCGAAATCATGCAGCATTATCTCCGTCTCGCTCCGAATTCCGAGCCGTTCGGCTCCCGGCTGGTCCCGGGCACCATCCTCGGGCGGCAGCCGCCGAATTCCTCCCGTGCCACCCGAAACTCACACGCCGCCTCATTGTCTAACTCCGCGAACACAGACCCCCGTCGGGGGGCCGCTACAGAAAGCAGAGAGGTGGCATCAGATGAACTGTACGCGGATCGAACCAGAGTTGAGCGCATACCTGGACGATGAACTCCAGGGCGCTCAGCGTCACCGGGTCGAGCAACACCTCGCCCACTGTGACGCATGTCGAGTCAAGCTGGCGCGCATGCGGCGGACGGCGGCGATGGTCGCCGGCATCCCCGCGGTCGCGCCGCCGGCCGACCTGGCCGCCCGAGTATTCGCCCGGGTCGCGCCCGAGTCCATGCCCGCGATGGTGTGCGCCGAGGCCGTCGATAAGGTGCATGCCTATGCCGACGGCTGGCTCGCGCCTGCCGAGGTCGCTCGCCTCGAGGCGCACCTGAGGGATTGTCCCGAGTGCGAGGCCGAGCTGCGGCGGGTGCGCGCGCTCAAGCGGGTCGCGTCGGGTATCCCCGAGGTCGCGCCCCCGCCCTCAGTGCGGGCAACCGTGGCCGCCGCCATCGCCGCGCGCCAGGCGCGCTCGCGCCGCACGCTTCGCCCCTGGGTGTGGGGACCCATCGGCGCCGGCGCTGCCGCCGCGGCCGTCTGGCTGTTGACCCTGATCGGACCTGGACCGGCGCCGGTTACCAGGACCGCTGCACCCAGGCTGCCGCTCGGCCCGCCAGCTCCCGTCGTCGCGGGTGTCACGCTTCCCGCGCCGGCGGCG